>DASZVM010000537.1:0-5783 GCA_035547295.1 Puia sp.
AGCAGGCGTAAAGCTGGTGCCGGCAGACAACCCGGAGGAACTGATCCGGCTGCTGCACGAAGAAGCAAAAGCGTTTTAATCATCACCCTTTAAAAAACATTACATGTCAGTATTAATATTCATAGACCATTCTGAAGGTCATGTTAAAAAAGCTTCCCTGGAAGCATTGAGCTATGGCGCTGCCGTTGCTCAGCAATTAAGCACCACGGCCGAAGGTATCCTGCTGGGAACGGTCACTGAAGACCTGGCCGCCCTGGGTAAATATGGGGTTAAAAAAGTACATCAGCTGGCCCAGGAAAGCCTGAACGACCTGGATGCACAGGTATATGCCAAAGTGCTGGCGGAGGCTGTGACGGCCACGGGCGCCACCGTGGTCATTTTTTCCAATAACCTCAGCGGAAGATCGGTGGCCCCCCGCGTGGCCGCCCGTCTGAAAGCCGGTCTGGTAGCAGGTGCGGTAGCACTGCCCGATACCTCCAATGGTTTTGTCGTAAAAAAGAATGTATTTTCCGGCAAGGCCTTTGCCAATATTTCCCTGACCAGCCCCATTAAGATCGTGGCCCTGAACCCGAACTCGTATGCTGCAAAATCGGGGGAAGGACAGGCAGAAGTGGCTGCGCTGAATATACAGGCGGAAGCCCCAAAGGTAAAGGTCGTGTCGACAACGAAAAGCTCCGGCCAGGTACCCCTGACCGAGGCCGAGATCGTCGTCAGCGGCGGCCGGGGTCTGAAAGGACCTGAAAATTGGGGCATGGTGGAAGAGCTGGCAAAAGTCCTCGGTGCCGCCACCGCCTGCAGCCGTCCCGTAGCAGATGCACATTGGCGTCCGCATAACGAACACGTTGGACAGACTGGCATCGCAATTGCTCCCAACCTGTATATTGCAATCGGTATCTCGGGCGCTATTCAGCACCTGGCGGGAGTGAACCGGAGCAAGGTCATTGCTGTTATCAATAAAGACCCGGAGGCGCCTTTCTTTAAGGCTGCGGATTATGGTATTGTGGGTGACGCCTTCGAAGTGGTGCCCAAACTGATCCAGGCAGTAAAGAAATTGAAAGGGATCGCGTAAATAATACACACATAGTCAATATTTAACATGAGACGCCCCCTCCCAGGTAAAGCCATTGGGGGGAGCGTCTTTTTTTTCGTGGAAAAACCTTAGTTTCGTGAATTAATTATGAAGAAGATAGAACTGGAAATAGTGGCTTTATCACATAGCATAACGCAAACCCACTCCTATGCAGTTGTGTTGGGTGAAGTCAACGGTCTAAGGCGCCTGCCCATCGTCATCGGGGGGTTTGAAGCGCAGGCGATTGCCGTTGCATTGGAAAAAATGCATCCCAGCCGCCCGCTTACACACGACCTGATGAAAAATTTCATGAGCGCTTTCACCATCGATCTGCAGGAGATCATCATCTGCGACTTACAGGAAGGCATCTTCTATTCCAAACTCGTATGTGTCAGCGAACATGACACTGTGGAGATCGATTCCCGAACCTCCGACGCCCTGGCCCTTGCCGTCCGCTTTGGGTGTCCCATCTATACATATGAACATATCCTCGACAGTGCCGGTATCCTGATGGAAGACAGCTCTTCCAAGAAGAAAAAGAGCGGGGTGACTGCCACGACATCCTCCACCCCCGAAGGCGCCGCACGCGAAGACCTCAAAATAATGACCATCGAAGAGCTGGGCAAGCTGCTCAACGAAGTGCTGGAACAGGAAGACTATATCCGTGCCATTGCCATCCGCGACGAGATCAACAGCCGGCGCAAGACACGATGATATGCTTTCCTTCCCCAATTGCAAGATCAACCTGGGATTGAGGATCCTCCGCCGCCGGGAGGACGGTTTCCACGATCTGGAAACAGTATTCTATCCCCTTGCCGTAAAAGATGCGCTGGAATCCATCCGCAGCTCAGCGCCCGGTTTTACGTCCACCGGTCTGCCAATACCGGGAGAAGCGGCTGACAATCTCTGTCTTAAAGCCTGGCAGCTCCTGAAAAAAGACTTCCCTCAATTACCTGCCGTACATATCCATTTGCATAAGAATATTCCCATCGGGGCAGGCCTGGGGGGCGGCTCCGCCGACGGCGCCTTTATGCTGCAGCTGCTGGACAGGCAGTTCCGGCTTCAGCTGTCGACGGAAAGATTGATGAGCTATGCCGGGCAGTTGGGCAGTGACTGCCCTTTCTTTATCCTGAATAAACCCTGCCTGGCCGGGGGCCGGGGGGAAAAGCTGGAGCCCATCAGCCTGGACCTTTCCGGCTACAGGCTGGCGCTGGTGAACCCGGGCATACATATCGGTACCGCCTGGGCTTTTTCTCAATGTACCCCTTCCGGCGAAGGCCCTTCCATCAGGGGAATCATCGCTGCACCGGTGGACACATGGAAAGGACAATTGATCAATGACTTCGAGGCTCCTGTACTCCGCGCTCATCCCGAATTAAAAAGAATAAAAGAAAAATTATACCAGGCCGGGGCTATATATGCTTCCATGACTGGCAGCGGTTCAAGTTTTTTTGGGATATTTGCAAAAGAAAACGTGCCGTCTGCCGTTGTTACCGCAGATCTGCCGGGCTTCCAGCTGACCTAAGCCTAAAACACTATATTCCATGCGAGTTGCCGGATTCCTGTTTATTCGGAATGCCATTAAATACAATTATCCCGTCGAGGCATCCATCCGTAGCCTTCTTCCTATCTGCGATGAGGTCATCGTCAGCATTGGCAAGTCGGAAGATGACACCGAAGGTTTGATCCGCTCGATCGGTTCTTCAAAAATAAAGGTCTACCACACCGTCTGGGATGACAGCCTGCTAAAAGGCGGAAGGGTCCTTGCCGTAGAGACGGATAAGGCTTTCGACCAGGTGCCGGCCGACATAGACTGGTGTATCTACCTGCAGGGAGATGAAGTGATCCACGAAAACGACTATCCAGCCATACGCCGCAGCATGGAGCAATACAAGGACGATCCGCAGGTGGAAGGCCTGTTGTTCAAATACCGCCACTTCTATGGCAGCTATGATTACATCGGCGATTCCAGACGCTGGTACAGCCATGAGATACGGGTGATCCGTAATGACAGGTCCATCCGGTCCTACCGGGATGCGCAGGGCTTTCGCAAGGATGGACGCAAGCTGCAGGTAAAGCCCATCGATGCCTATATCTATCATTACGGATGGGTCCGTCATCCCATGCATCAGCTGCGGAAACACCTTGAATTTGAAAAATTGTATGACAGCGACAGGCTGGCCAGGGATATTTCCGCCAAACAAACGCAGGAATTCGACTATTCCTCCATCGACAGCCTGGTCCATTTCACAGGCACACACCCCGCCCCCATGCGCTGCATCATCGAGAAACAGAACTGGCATTTCTCAGCCGACATCAGCAAAAAAAATTTTACGTTGAAAACCTGGCTGTTATACTGGATCGAACGGTACACGGGCCGGCGGCTTTTCGACTACCGCAATTACAAGATCATCTAGGATTCCCGCCGGAAATTGCGTACCTTTGCAACAGTTCGTGCAGTACGCATCCAACATATCATTCCTGGAGAAAAATCTCGATTTTCTCGATCACACGGCCTGACCATATGGCCCTTTCCTAATGGAGCGCCTGCTCCACATCCTTCATTCCTCATTGTTAATTTTTATTTTTTATGAACGCTATTACCCTGCCCCCTACCCTGTCGGACCTTTCACGTCATTACCTGGAGCTGGAAGAAAAATATGGCGCCCATAACTATCATCCCTTACCCGTCGTGCTGAGCCGTGGAGAAGGCATCCATGTCTGGGATGTGGACGGCCGGAGATACATCGATTGTCTCAGCGGATATTCTGCCGTCAACCAGGGCCACTGTCATCCACGGATCGTCCGGGCGCTGGTAGAGCAGGCGGGAAAGCTAACGCTCACGTCCAGGGCCTTTCACAGCGATCTGCTGGGAGAATATGCCCGTTACGTCACCAACGTTTTCGGTTATGACAAAGTGCTGCCGATGAATACGGGTGTCGAAGCCGTTGAGACGGCTATCAAGCTCTGCCGTCGCTGGGGCTACCAGGTAAAAGGCATCCCGGAGAACAAGGCAAAGATCGTCGTCTGCTCCGGCAATTTCCACGGCCGCACCAGCACCGTGATCTCCTTCAGCACCGATCCCGATTCCAACAGCCGCTTTGGCCCCTACATGCCCGGCTTTGTCATCATACCTTACAACGATACCGTTGCGCTGGAAGAGGCGTTGCTGGACCCGCATGTGGCGGGGTTCCTTGTAGAGCCCATACAGGGCGAGGCCGGTGTGGTAGTGCCGGACGAAGGTTATCTATACAGGTCCCGGCAGCTTTGCAGGGACGCGAATGTATTGCTCATTGCCGATGAGATACAGACAGGGCTGGGAAGGACAGGCCGTATGCTGGCCTGCGATCACGAGGACGTACGGCCGGATATCCTCATCCTGGGGAAAGCGCTCAGCGGAGGAGTATTGCCCGTATCTGCCGTACTGGCCGACGATGCCATCATGCTGACCATCCGGCCGGGTGAACATGGTTCTACCTACGGCGGCAATCCCCTGGCCTGTAAGGTGGCGATCACCGCCCTCACTGTCCTGCAGGAGGAGGGGATGACCGAAAATGCCCGACAGATGGGTGAGCTGTTCCGCGCGGAGTTGAACAGACTTGCCTCACCCTATATCAGACTGGTAAGAGGCAAGGGTCTCCTGAATGCCGTCGTCATCGACCATGAAAGTTCCGGGGCAGCCTGGGAGCTTTGCCTTGCCCTGAAAGAAAATGGTCTTCTGGCAAAACCTACTCACGGCGATAAGATCAGGCTGGCGCCGCCCCTGGTCATCACAAGGGACGAGGTGATGGAATGCATAGGCATTATAAATGAAAGTCTGCAGATCCTGGACCGTCTGAAGTGAACGGCCGGTCCGGTGTAAAAATTACCCTAATTTTACGACCACTATGAATAATCCATCGCAGGCAGGTCACGTAGAACAACACATGCAGGGGTCCGAGATCCTTACAGACATCGTCATCGGCATGTCGGACGGGCTCACTGTGCCCTTTGCCCTGGCGGCGGGCCTCAGCGGGGCAGTAAGCCAGGAGCACCTCAACCTGATCTGGATCGCAGGACTGGCTGAGATCGCCGCCGGCTCCATCGCCATGGGCCTGGGTGGCTACCTGGCAGGTAAGACCGAGATCGATCATTATAATTCAGAACTGCGGCGGGAATACGATGAAGTCCAGCACGTTCCTGAAAAGGAAAGGGAAGAGGTAAAGGAGTTCTTTTCCAAGCTCGGGCTGAGCGAAGAAGTACAGGAAAAAGCCGTGACGGAAATGACCCGCGATAAGAATGTTTGGGTCGACTTTATGATGAAATATGAGCTGGGGCTGGACAAGCCCGACCCCCGGCGGGCACGGAAAAGCGCTTTTAACATCGGCATTTCCTATATTGCCGGTGGTCTTATCCCTCTTAGTCCTTACTTTTTTGTACACGACGGCCTGACAGGATTAAAGATCTCCGCCGTCATCACGCTGATATGCTTGTTTATCTTTGGATATTTTAAAAGCAAGTTCACCGGTGTCAATCCCCTGGCCGGAGCCATACGGGTAATGGTCATAGGGGCACTCGCCGCCGGCTGCGCATTCGCCGTTGCAAGGGCCATCCAGCATTAACCATTCTTTTCCTTCAAACGGATATTGGGGGACACAGCGGCTGCCACAATAAGGACAGCCCCCAGCATCACCAGAAAAATGCCTGCCCTTTTTTCAGGGCAGATACCCCTGTA
>DASZVM010000538.1:0-3151 GCA_035547295.1 Puia sp.
CTAACTTTTTCCTGATTATTTGCATGCACTCCCTCAACAGATCTTCTATATACGCCGGGTCTTTGCTCAATTCCCGGGCCAGTTCTTCCCTCTGCCTGCCTTGTATGAACAATTCCCGGAAAACCCATCGATGCTCGGGAGAAGCATCCTGCAGTAAGGAGAAATAAAGCGCTTTATTACCACCCGGACCGGATCCCGGGGCCGTTATACCCCCGCTGCCCTGCCCCCGCTGCTCCAAAATGATCTTCCTCGCCTCTATCTGCAGCCAGCAATAAACGCTCAGACTTGACTCAAAGGCCGCATCCAGCCTGGATATTACCCGGCTAAATATATTCACCAGCAGATCTTCCGCCTCTGGGATGGAAGTTACAAATTGCTGTACATAGCTGTATAACATTCCCCCATACCGGTTGTACAAAAGTTCTGCGGGAGGCCTGTCGCCGGAGAACAATTCATCTCTCAGGATGTCTTTCGTAATAGCTTTCTCCAAAATAATAGGATTTCTGGCAGCTTATCTTAAAGGGTCGTCGTCAAGATATGAAAATATATATTATTATTTAAATCACATGATCTCAGGCGCTTTTTTTAAACACATTCAAATATCATACCCAGATGTTAAGGACGAGCACCCCTCCCAGCCCCACCAGCGCCACAATGGTTTCCATGAGGCTCCAGCTCCGTATGGTATCCCTGATGGACAGGTTGAAATATTCCTTGAAAAGCCAAAACCCCCCATCGTTGACATGAGAGAACATAAGGCTGCCCGCCCCCACGGACAATACCATAAGATTGGGGTCCACGTTGGAAGCCTTCATAAGGGGTAAGATGATGCCGGCCGCCGTCAATCCGGCTACCGTGGCCGACCCCAGGCACACGCGTATAATAGCCGCTATAAGCCAGCCCAGCACCAGGGGATGAACAGGCCATTGTTCCAATACCGTGGCTATCTCTCCGCTCACCCCGCTGTCCAGGAATACTTCCTTCAATGCCCCTGCTCCCGCTATGATCAGCAGGATCATGGCGATATCCTTCACGGCTTCCTCATAGATACGCATTACCCGCTTCATGCTCATGCCCGTGCCGGTACCCAGGGTATAAGTGGCGATACCGATGGCTATCAGCAATATAATGGATGGATCACCCAAAAGACGCACCAGGTCTTTCCATACGCCCGATCCCGGCAGCAGAAAAGGCAGCAGCGTCGTCAGCATCAGTAAGATCACCGGCAGCAGGGAGGTCAGCAGACTGTTAGCCATGTCCGGTAGTTGTTCCTCCGGCTTGCTGGACGCCACCAGACCTTCCAGGGGCGTGGAATGCACATTCTTCAACGTTCGCGAAAAAAGAGGTCCCGCGATGATGACAGCCGGTACCGCAATGGTAATGCCATAAAGCAGGGTCTTGCCCATCTCCGCATGGAATTGCCCTACCAGCGAAGCAGGCGCAGGGTGAGGAGGCAGAAAACCATGGGTGACAGACAGCGAAGCCAGCATCGGCAGCCCGATATAGACAGCCGGCAGCTTGTACTTATATACCACGGAAAAGATCAGGGGCACCATCAGCACAAAACCTACGTTGTAAAAAAGAGGGATGCCGATAATAAAACCAGTGATCATCAGCGCCCATTGGATATACTTCTCTCCAAAGAGGTTCATCATCACCGTCGAGATCCGTTGCGCCGCACCGCTCTCCGCCACCAGCTTGCCCAGCATGGCGCCCAGTACGATCACGATTGATAATTGACCCAATGTATCCCCGATGCCCTTGTATACGGAAGAAGTGATGGTAGCCAGCGGGATACCCAGCAGCAGACCCGTGGTCAGCGATACGATGAGAAACGCCAGAAAAGCATTCAGCTTCCCCCAGGTGATCAGTATGATCAGCAATAAGATCCCAAACAGGACAATGAGAATATGCATGTGTAATAATATGCCAGGTCTAATGAGAATCCCTGCTGACCTCCGCGCCGGAACCGCCCGTGAGGAAATCCAGGTCGGCCCCCTTGTCGGCCTGCTGTACATGTTGAATATAAAGATGGACATAACCCCGGTCTGTCCGGGGAAGCTTCGGACGCTGCCATTTCTTCCTCCTTTTCTCCAGCTCCTCTTCGCTCACATCCAGGTGCAGACGCCGGCCCGCTACGTCCAGCTCGATCCAATCCCCGTTCTCCACAAGGGCCAGCACCCCTCCGATGGCAGCCTCCGGCGAAACATGGAGGACCACCGTCCCGTAAGCCGTACCGCTCATGCGGCCATCCGATATCCGTACCATATCCGTTACCCCTTTTTCCAACAGCTTCTTTGGTAAAGTCATGTTCCCCACCTCCGGCATGCCCGGATAACCGACAGGCCCTACATTCTTCATGACCATGATGCACGTTTCGTCGATGTCCAGACCCGGATCATCGATCCGCGCATGATAGTCCTCGATATTCTCAAAAACGACGGCCCTGCCCCTGTGCTGCATAAGCGAAGACGTAGCAGCCGAAGGCTTGATGACCGCGCCGTTCTCACAGAGGTTGCCCTTCAATACAGCGATCCCCGCTTCGGGCAGCAGCGGCTGTTCATAAGCCGCAATGACCTCCCTGTTATAACATTCGCTGATCTTTGCTATATTTTCTCCATGCCCCTTCCCCGTCACCGTGATCGTGCCCATGTCCAGCACATCTTTCAGCTCGGCCAGCACAGCCGGCAATCCGCCGGCATAATAAAAGTCCTCCATGAGGTATTTCCCCGAAGGCATCAGGTTCAGCAACAGAGGGATATGGCTCCCCAGCTTGTCAAAATCCGACAGGTCCAAAGAGACGCCGATCCTGCCGGCAATAGCCGTCATGTGAATGATCAGGTTGGTGCTGCCCCCTACGGCCGCATTGACCTTGATGGCATTTTCAAAAGCCGTACGCGTAAGTATCTTCGACAACCGCAGGTCCTCTTTCACCATCTCGACGATCCTTCTCCCCGTACGATGGGCCAACGCCTTTTTCCTGGAATCCACAGCCGGTATCGCCGCCGCTCCCGGCAACGTAAGGCCCAGCGATTCCACCATGCAAGCCATCGTGCTGGCCGTCCCCATGGTCATACAATGCCCCGCGCTGCGGGACATACAGCTTTCCGCAAAAAGATAATCCTCGTCCGACATGCTGCCCGTTTTCCTG
>DASZVM010000539.1:0-7672 GCA_035547295.1 Puia sp.
TGGAAGGAATAAAATTCCTGACCGTATTATCCACCCTCGGCGAGAATGAAAGGATACGGTCCAATAATTCACCCGACTTGCTGCCCCCGGAAATATATTCCATCCAGTCTTCCAGCCGGCTGTCGATGTCATTGTCATACGGTTTGCCCACGCCCAGGTTCTCCGGCCATAACCTTGCCGCTGCTATATATTTTGCAGCCGTCTTATGATCTTTCCCGCGGATGGCCTCCACCGCCTGCATCAGCTTGGCTTCCCGGTACAGGGCCCTCCCCTCCGTGGCGCCCTCAAAAGGAATGATATGCAGCTTTGCAAGCATGGCATCCGCATCCTTGTACCTCTTATTCAATAATAAAGTCTTGGCATACAACATCCCCATGATATATTGATCCGTATGCGCACGATAGAAGGGCTCAGCGACGGCCAGTGCCTCTGCAGGCCGGTCATGCCCGATGTAATATTCAGCCAGCAGCTTATGGTACCTCCATTGCCCCTTATCCAGCGACAACGCCCGTTGCAGGTCTGCAGCGCATTGCACGCTGTCCGTCTTGAAGATCGCCGCCCGTACGGCATAGAACGGAGCGAACCCCGGTGTTGTACCGCAAGCCATCAATAATTTCTTACACTCATCCATCCGTCCCCTATCCTTATACACAAGGGCCAGCAGATACTTCAATACCCAATCATCCTGTTTCTTCAACAAAGATGCCAGCACAGCCGCCGTTTCGCTCCGGAAAGGAAAAACAAGCGTAGGGTCGATCTTTGAGACATCCACTTGCTGTCCGTCCAGGAATGCCAGCCAGCAAAGGGATTCAACAGAGCCCCGATCCATGCCAAACAATTCTTTTGCCTCATCCGCATACCCTGCATTGTAATACCAGATGGCCAGCTCCGCATATGTTTCATGGGGAAGCTCGCTCCTGATCAAAGAGGTAAACCGCGCCTTATCTGCCTCTGTCCGTCGCATAAAATACTTTTCACAACGGGCAAAATGATTCAGCGGGTCGTAGGTAAGCATGGTGTTCAACACTCCCGACGCCTTTGTTGTGTCCCCCAGCTTCCGGTAAGCCACCGCTTCCAACATCAACGCATCGATGTTATAACGATTGAAGTCTATCGCCTTTTCTGCATACTGTATCGACTGATCATAGTTTTTTTCCTTGCCCGCCAGCATGGCAAGACCAGTATATGCCGCGCTCCTGTATTCCTGCGTCACCGCGGCAAGACTAAACCCATCTTTCGCATCAGCTGTATGGTTCAGCTTGTCGCTGATCACCCCATAATAATAATTTGCTTCACCCGAAAGCGCATCCACCTGCAAGGCTTTCCTGATAGTCGCTAATGCATCCTCATATTGCATATCCCTGTGCTGAAGCGCAGCCATCTCTACCAGTGCAGGTAAATAATTACCGTCCTTCTCCAACGCTTGCTGCAAATGCTGCCCTGCTTCCACATATAATTTTTGATCCATAAGTTCCCTGCCTCTCACATACTCCCCATATGCGCTGTTCCAGTTAAAGTCCTTCGGCGCTTCCAGCGGACGGTGCAATACGTCCGCCAAAGTATCGGAGTCATAGACGATCTTATTCTCGCCCAACGTCGCAAGGAAATGATCGCTATCCATTCTCATCGAGTCTGCCCATACCTCCATTGGGCTAAGCCGGACCCGTTTACTGAAGACCTCCTTTCCTCCAACCTTCACGGACAATACATCGTCAATTTTTTGCACGGCCGACAGATATACTTTCAGCCATCCATTCTCTTTCCTGACATTCAGCGCACCATAAGCATTTGCTTCCACCATTCCCTTAGTGCCGGAAACGGGGTACCAATACTCTGTCCAAGTATCCGTGGCATATGGCGCAAACCCGATATGCTTGAATGGAGTGAGACTGCTGCCCGGAGCATTTTGATTGAACAGCCTTCCGGACTGTAATTCCACATATTGTCCACTGGTATCCGTGAGCATCTTCTCCCAGATCATTCCCTGCCTGGACAAACCCCATATCCAGATCTTTTTCCCCACTTTGTCGTCATAAGTGCCATATCTCACCATCCCATCGTCCTCATCATGATAATAAGCTCCAAAAAAATGCGTCAGCTTACCCACCACATGATAAGACTTATAACCGCCAAAATCGTTCTGATCATAAAAATTGATATGCCGGCCATTGCTCTTATTCACAGGCCAGTCCGCATATTCGCCCTCGTGCCCTATATAATGCGTTCCCGGAAAAATAAATTCCAGACCGCCCTTTGACGGCATACCCAGGTTCATCCAATGATAATAAGGCTGGGATATAGCCGTGCCGTTATACCAAAAGGACCGGGTGGTAAAAAAGGCCTTATCCTTCGGAAGGTTGATCTCGATCCTCCACTCGCTGCGCGTCAGCAGGTCCAGCGCGCCTATCATACAGCTGACGCTGCCGTCATTGTTCTTATAGGCTACATAATCCACCGGTGCGGCGCAGCTGGGCGCATGTCCGATGATACCATAGTTTGCCTCCAATCCGCCGCTGGTCCATGGTCCCCGCATAGCGACATCCCTGAACTTTACCGCTCCGTTATAATATATAAAGGGCCTGCCCGTCTTATTCTCAAAAGCCCCCCATATCTTTCCACCTATCTCCGGTGTTATCAGCACCGTGATATAGTCATTGCGCAGCTCTACTACCTTCCATTCTTTTTGAACAGGCTTATCTGTAAAACCATCATACCTGAAATAGGGATAAGCCGCCGTGAACAGCGCGATGGGGCTCGCATCCGAATAAGGATATGTCGTAAATTTTTTCTTATACTCCCGGATAGTGGCATCCTGCTGGGAGAACGTCAATAAGGACTGAGACAGGGACAACAGCAAAACAAGCGTGCTTTTCATATTTATAATAATTCTATTTGGAAAAATAATGCAAACCCCTGAATACAGCTTCTGCAAACGATTGTGTTAAATTATCTCCACATTGATGAGAATTCATTTTTAAAGGACTCTCTATTAGGAACAGCCGTCACACCGACGGCGGATTAAAAAATGATTAATAAGGCAATATCGCTCTTTCTGCTGGCCGGCGCCCTTGGCGCCTTTTACTCGGGATGTACACCCGCTGAAAAGAAAGGTACGGAGAATAACGACGCCGGACTATGGAAGATCATAGGCCCCGGCGGAGGCGGTGCCACTTTTATACCGACCTTCTCGCCCACCGATCCCCAGCGGTTCCTGATACGATGCGATATGACAGGGTCTTATCTCACCGGCAATGGCGGTTCCTCCTACAAGGAAATAAACCTTCCCGGCGGAGCTGCCGGCTATTCTTTCGACCCCGCCGACACCAACATCATTTACATAGGATCCGCCGCGCTGCACAGATCGACAGACGGGGGAAGGACATGGCAGCAGTTGTTCCCTTCAAAGCCGGAGATGATAAAAGGAACGTACAGCGGCGACCATGCCGACTATAGCATTATCCCGGCAAAAAGGTCCCTGTACGAGCCTGGAAAAGAGGACGTAAAAAATATCCGTATCGATCCCGCAAAAAATAGCCGTCTCTATTTCAGCATGGACGACCTCTTCTTTTATTCAGAAGATAATGGCGCCACCTGGAAGAAAAAAGCTTGTGGCAGCCGGATAGACTTCATATATACAGATGGAGGTCCTGAAAAAGACGAAGTGTATATCTTTGGCGCTACAGGCCTGACTATATTCAAAAAATCCAGCGGGGCATTCGACCAAAAAGATTATCCCCGCGATATGATCCCGGCCTTTTCATTTACGGGAGGGATCAAAAAGAGCACTGGCGATCTCGTTTTCTATACCCTCCATCATGACACGACAAAACCCATCGATCATGAGTTCGGCTACAGCGAGGTCTGGGTCTCGGACAACAGGGTAAATACCTGGCAAAAGATAACGGATACCCTGGTCACAAACACCGCCTCGGGGATCATGCCAAGCTTTAGCATGCTGGCCTGTGCTGAAAAAGATGCGGACAAGGCATACCTCGTGACCAATCGCTATATACAAAAGACCGGCGCCTCATTAAAATACTGGTATGGCGCCTTAAAGACCAACGATGCCGGAACCTCCTGGCAATGGTGCTGGAAAGGCGGCGGCGGCTCGGGGAGCTATGGCGTAAAGGATGGACAGGACGCCCCTAACCTCTCCGACGCGTGGGTAAAACAAGCCTTCGGCGGAGAATATATCCGGCTCATAGACGTTGGGGTATCCCCATCCGACGGCAATATCGCCATCGTCACGGACTGGTACCGCACAATGAAAACAACGGATGGCGGCAGCACCTGGCAGCAGATATACAGCCGGCAGGATACCACAGGCGGCTTTGCCAGCCGGGGTCTCGATGTCACCACCTCCTACGGTGTCCATTTCGACCCTTTCGACACGAACCATATCGCCATCAGCTATACCGACATCGGCTATCACCATTCTTTTGACGGCGGCAAAAGCTGGATCAGGTCCGCCACAGGCGTCCCGGCTGAATGGATCAATACATGCTATTGGGTCGTATTCGATCCAAAGGAAAAGAACAAAGTATGGTCAGCCTGGTCGGGTATGCATGACTTCCCAAGAGGGAAAATGACACGGGACCCCGAATGGAAGAAAAAGGCCAGGGGAGGCGTATGCCTGTCCACCGACGGCGGCAGGACCTGGCAGCCCTCGTCATCGGGAATGGGACCCGATGCCCCCGTCACCTGTATCGTCCTGGACACCGCCTCGCCCGCCGGCAGCCGCACCCTGTACGCCGCTATCTACAGCAAAGGGGTCTTCAAATCCACGGACGACGGTAAGACATGGACGTTAAAGAACAAAGGCATCGGAAAGAACACCTGCGCCTTTGAGCTTACACGTACATCCAATGGCACGCTCTTTTTAACCGTACCCCCCACCCCACAACATATCAACGGACAAAAGGGAAGGGCGTTCTATTCCGGCGATGTATACAGGTCTGTGGATGGGGCGGAGTCCTGGACCAGGCTCTCTGTTACACAAGGCAACATTTTCCCTGTTGGAATGACCAGCGACCCGGCTGATCCCAACCATCTCTTCCTTGCATGCTGGTCGGACATTTCGCTCAGCGATCTCATTGGAGGTGACATAGCCAAACAAACGGGCGGCAATCAACAGATACCCCTGCGGGGCGGCGTCTTCGCATCGAATGACGGCGGCGACACCTGGCGCTCCGTTTTTGACGAAAAACAATATGTCTACGACGTCACCGCCGACCCCCGCCGGAAAGGGAGGTTCTTTATCAACACCTTCAACGGCGCCGCCTATATGACGGACGATGACGGCGGTAACTGGAAAAAACTAAAAGGATATGATTTTCACTGGGGCCAGCGGCCTGTGATCGATATCCATAGCACGGACAAGATCTATCTCACCACTTTCGGGTCGAGCGTCTGGCACGGAACACCAACACCCGAATAAATAAAGAAAAGAACAATGATCTATCGCAGGAATTTTTGGACAACCATCGGATGCGCACTCTTCTATACATGCATGACCGCATGTGGCGGCGGGGGTAAAAATAATGTTGCAGAAACCAAATGGAGCTACAGAGGTTTTGGAGGCGGCGGCGCCATGTTCTTCCCCGCGGTAAGCCCTTTCAACACAAACTTTGCCCTTGTCGCCTGTGATATGACAGGCTCATTCGTCACCCATGACGGCGGCGCCTCCTGGCGTATGTTCAACCTGCGCGCCCCTGCACACTTCTTTGTTTTCGACCCTGTTGATTCGAATACTGTGTATGCCAACGGTCTTGCGCTCTTCAAAAGCACCGACAAAGGCAATACATGGACTGTGCTATACCCCGCTGCATCGGAGATTACCGCCGTCATTTCAAAAGGCGACCACGCGGAGAACGTCATCGTAACAAAGGACAGCGCCCGGCGGCATGTCCAGGCCCTTGCCATCGACCCCTCCGATACAAGGAAATTATATGCCGCCATCGCCATCGATGATAAAGCCGGTCTCTATGTTTCTTCCGACGGAGGCGGTTCCTGGAAAAAAGAGACAGATGTCCAAACACCTGTCCGGAATATATTCATCGACCCTTCCTCTCCTCCCGGCAACAGGACCATTTACGTCGCCACGGCCGGGGGGATCCTCTTAAACCGCAACGGACAATGGCAGCTTCATAAAACACCCGCCGGCGTCGGAGAGCTCACTATCTACACCGCGGGCTATGATAGCTTTTCAAAAAAGTTCATCGTATATGCGATCTCCGGCAAATCCTATTTTCATCCGGGCGACGATGCTTCAGGCATATTTTTCACAGACGATGGAGGCGTCACCTGGGACAACAGACAGGACGGCATCAGCAGCCTGAACAGGCCTGCGGCAACCTTCCCCGAATGGCGCACCATCGCCACAAGCGCGGGACATCCCGGTACCGTATATGTTTCATATGACAACCTCCACCAGGGAGACACCGTCTCCATCGGCGTGGCAAAAAGCGAAGACTATGGAAAGACATGGTCCCTCGTTTGGCAGGACCGTAAGTCCAAAGGAGGCAGCATGCCCGCGGCAAATCTCCACGACGGATGGCTCAACGACAGATACGGCCCTACCTGGGGCGAGAACCCTTTCTGCATCGCCGTTGCCCCCGGGACCCCGGACATCTGCTATGCTACGGATTTTGGAAGGACAATAAAGACCATCGACGGAGGGAAGAATTGGGAGCAGGTATATACGCGTAAGAATGGAAATGGATGGACCTCCCGGGGCCTGGAAGTCACCACAGGCTATCAGATCGCCGTCGACCCTTTCGACACGGCCCATGTATTCCTGTGTGTGACGGATGTCGGTCTGATGGAAAGCAGGGATGGAGGCTACAGCTGGAACAGCGCTACAAAAGACAACGGCATTCCAAACAAATGGGTCAACACCACTTACTGGCTGACCTTTGATAAGGATATAAAAGGAAAAGCATGGGCGGTTATGAGCGGCACGCACGACCTCCCCAGGCCAAAAATGTGGCGAAAAAAAGGCACCGGTGAATTCACCGGCGGAATATTGACGACGGATGACGGCGGGAAAACCTGGCGTCCCGTCAGCAACGCCCTGGGAGAAGCCGCCTTTACACATATATTGATCGATCCGGCCAGCGACAAGAACGCCCGCACCCTGTATGCCTGCGCATTTGGAAAAGGAGTGTACAAATCCATAGATGGAGGAAAGACCTGGGCCCTGAAGAACAACGGACTTCCGCAAAAGGAACCTTTTGCCTGGCGCATTACGCGCAGGGACAAGGACGGAGCCTTGTTCCTTGTCATCAGCAGACGCAGCGAAAGAGGCATCGGGAATGAAGAGGATGGCGCCGTATACAGGTCGGACGATGGCGCAGCCACATGGACCCGTCTCCCGCTGCCCGATGGCGTCAACGGACCCACCAGCATTGGCATCGACGAGGACAACCCAAAACACCTCCTGCTTTCCGCCTGGGGAAGAGCAAACGACATCCCTGACTCATCCGATACCAACGGCGGTATCTACGCATCCGACGACGAAGGCCACAGCTGGCATCAGACCCTGACAAGGGACAATCATATCCACGACATCACGTATGACAAAGGGAATAAGACCTGGTACGCCTGCGGGTTCAACAGCAGCGCCTACCGGTCGCCGGACAATGGGAATACCTGGCAGCGCATAAAGGGATAC
>DASZVM010000540.1:0-4120 GCA_035547295.1 Puia sp.
TGGCTCCACAGGTCGGGAAAAAGAGCCCTGGCCAGCTCATAGATCCCCGGATCCCCATAGATACCCTGGTATTCAGCCTTGGCAAAAGCATTCGGTATGGTGGCAGCTGTGAGTGAGCTGAAAGTAGTAGGGTCCGTATTCAGTTCATCAAAATGTTTCGTGCAGCCTGCAGTCATTATCAGTAAGCCAACGACAACCAATATATAGGTAAATGATCTCATGACTTAGGTTTTAAAAGTTAAGCTTCAGGTAAAGGCCATAATTACGGGTAGCCGGTACCGACGTATATTCCAACCCCTGGTTGTTCCCTGTCCCGATGGCCGACTCGGGATCAAAGCCATATGCATTATTCTTCAGGAAAAAGAGATTACGCCCCACCAGCGACAACGTTGCGGCCTTGAAGAACTTCCCATCCAGCCACCGGGAAGGCACCGAATAGCTGAGGCTCGCTTCCCTCAGGCGGATATTCGTCGCATCATACGTAAAAAGCTCTCCCACAGGATTAGAGCCGGCTACAGCCATCCAGTAATCCTGGGCGCTCACCTCCCTGGTATTGACGCCGCCGCTCTGTGTGACGGAATTGGGTACGACAAAGCCTGTCTCGCGATTGGGCAAGGTCAGTTGGCTGGAACCATTGGCAGCCAGCAGCGCCTGCGTCCCCGACACCAGCACGCCGCCTTTTCTCATATCTACCTGGACCGACAAGGTCCAGCTCTTATACTGGAAAGCGTTCACCACGCCTCCTGTCCAGCTGGGGTTGTAATTACCCGCATAATGCCTGGCAACATCCGTCTCCACCAGCGGCAGGCCCGTGGCATCATCCACCACCACCTGTCCCTTTGCATTACGCACCAGGCTGGATGTATAAATGCCTCCATATGCTTTGCCCTCTTCGGCCACGATCATGCCCAGGGTTTCGGGAGATGACAACGGCGGCATCTTTTGCAGCGAATCCAGGTACAGGATCTTATTGCGGTTCAACCCGAAATTGAGGCTGATATTCCATTTGAAGTTACGACCGTCGACAGGACGTCCATGCGCCAGCAGCTCAACACCCTGGTTGCGGATATTGCCTGCATTGATGATACGGAAAGCATAACCGGAAGGGTTCGGCACCCCGATGGACAATATCTGGTTCCTGGTATGCGTGTTATAAAAAGTCGCTTCAAATCCAAACCTGTTCTTCCACAACCCCAGGTCCAGACCCAGCTCCAGCGATCTCGTCTCCTCCGGCCTGAGATTCGCATCCTTCAGCACCCGGTCGATATTGAGAAAACCGCCATTGCCTCCAGGTATCAGCGTATAGGAAGGCTTCAGCTGATTAAAACCCGTTCCATTACCCACCATGGCATAGCTTGCCCGCACCTTGAGCAGGGATACGGTTGCCGGCAGCGACAGCATTTCATTCAGTACGCCGCTCAATCCAAAAGAAGGAAAGAAATAAGCGTTATGGTTGGTTGGAAGCGTAGAGTTCCAGTCATTGCGCCCCGTCAGGTCAAGGAACAGGTAGTTCCGGTACCCCAGCTGTGCGGCCGCATATACCGACTGCTTCTCCGTACGTTGTATAAAATTGGTGGAGACAGGGGCCAACGCATTGCTGAGGGCAAAAAGGTTCGGGGCGTTCAATCCCTGGTTGTTCATCAGCGTCCCCTCATAGTTGAACTGCTCGATGCCGGCGCCGGCATTGACGTTAAGGGTAAGGTCGTCGTTGAGCGGCTTGTTGAAATTCACCAGCACGTCATTGTTGAACTGTCTGTTGGACTCCTTGTTGATGATATAGTTACCCAGCCCCTGGAAGGATACCCAGTAAGAGTCGTTGTAATCCTTTTCTTCGCTGTTGTCCGTATAATAATCGATGCTGCTGCGTCCCTGTATGCTCAGGTTGGGCGTGATCTGATATTTCAGGGATACCATCCCTATCAATCTGTTACGGGTGCGGTCGTACAAATTCCTGTAAACGCTCCAGTAAGGGTTCTGGAAAGCGGGCTTGGGTGAGCTCCAGTAATTCTGTGTCAGTGTTCCGTCCGGGTTCTGTGTTTCGAAGTTTTTAATATCGTCCAGCCGGAGGCTGCGGGGCATGGAGAAAATAGTAGCCACCGCATAATTGGCCGCGCCCGTCATGGGCCGGTTGATCACATCCTCCACGATATAATTGGCTTTTATATCCATGGACAAAGCTTTTGCCAGCTGTACATTGTGCCGCAGGTTCAGGTTATTTCGCTTATAGTCGTTATTGGGAATGATACCGTGGCTGTAGGTATTGGTATACGAAAAATAGGTCTGGCTGCGGTCCGAGCCGGCAGAGAGAGCAACGGAATTTACAAATTCTTTTCCCGTCCGGAAAAAATCCCTGGAATTATCGGGCTGAGGCGTCAGCGCCTGGGTCTTGCCTGTCCAGTCCGTCACCTCCTGTCCTGTCATCTTTGGCCCCCAGCTGTTGATACTGTTGGCAATGAATACTCCTCCATCACCCTGACCATATACATTCTGCAGCTTGGGAAAGACCATGGGACTTTCAAACACCGCCGAGCTGCCGATCTCGACACCCATGCCTTTACCGGCACGACCCTTACGGGTGGTGATGATGACAGCCCCATTGGCCGCATCGGAACCATACAGGGCGGCGGCAGACGCTCCTGTCAGCACGGTCATGGATTCCACGTCGTCCGGATTGATATTGGAGATGCCGTCCCCGTTGTCACGCGTACCGAACAACGTCACATCCGCAAACGCCTTTGGGGTATTGTCGATCCTTACCCCATCCACTACGATCAGGGGTTGGTTGCTGCCCGTAATGCTACGGTTACCCCGGAAGATGATCCTGTTCGAGCTGCCGGGACCTGAGTTTGTCTTTGAGATGGTAAGCCCGGCCACCTTGCCGTTCATGGCGCTGGTGAGGTTTACCTCGCGGGTATCGCTGAGATCGGTGCCTTTCAACGATTGGGTCGCATAGGTCAGCGACTTTTTCTGCCGGGTGATACCCAGCGCTGTGACGACCACATCCTGCAATTGACGGACGTCCAGCTCCAGCGTGATGGCCAAGTCCGTATTGCCGTCGACAGGTATCTCCACCTGCTTATAGCCTACATAGGACACTTGCAGCACCGCATTTTTATCCTTCACGGTAAGGCTGAACTCGCCTTTCTCGTTCGTAGTGGTTCCATTGGATGTGCCTAGCTCCTTTACCGCTACGCCCGCCGCAGCCGTCAGACTCTCATCCTTGTTGCGTAAATGGACGGTCCCCTTCAGGGGAAATCCTTCAGGCGGACCCGTTCGCGGAGATACGACGATGAGGTTATTGTCCATGATCTGATATCGGAGAGGAACAGCGCTGAACACCTGGTCCAGCACATCCCGGATGGCCGCATTGCGGACCCTGATATTCACCCGCGCGTCCGGCGGCAGGATCTCGTCGTTGTAGATAAACCTGTAGTCACTGACACGCTGAATGGCGACCAGCGCCTGCTTGATCTCCACATCTTTCAGGTTCAGACTGATCCTTTCCTGGGAAAAGACCGTGGCATATGCCTGAAGACTGCCTATCAACAGTACTACGGATAATTTCATATACAATAAGAACTTGAAGAATGCACGCCTTCCCCGGACAGGCTTGTGTGCTTGTCTTTTTTGCATAAATTTGTAATGAAAGTTAGATAAGAGGGAACCGCTTTGGGTTCAAGCAAGACGGTTCCCAAATTTCTTTCTCAGGGAGATGTTCGCAGCATCTCCCTTTCTTGTATGCGTGTGATTAAGTCATATGTTGGTTAGTTTGGTGAATGATCAATTTTCTCTAAGCCATAATTCGTTGCCTTTTATTTCGTAGACAAAGTGACCGGACAGCCTCATGGCTTCCAGCGTCTGTGTCAGCGTCTCTTTTTCTATCACCCCGGAAAAATGTCTTCTCCTGATGCGCTCGTCCCCAAAATGGATGTGGATATTGAACCATCGCTCGAGCTTTGGCGCCAGCTCTTCCATGGAAAGGTTATCGAATTCCAGCTTATTGCGTATCCAGACAGTTTCATTGACAGAGTCCTTTCCAAGACGGACGATATTGTAAGGGCTGACGGGTGGATGGGTCTGTGCAAGTGCGGGGTTTGTTTCATTGGGCGGTGGTTCCACA
>DASZVM010000541.1:0-4098 GCA_035547295.1 Puia sp.
TCCTGGTTGCTATCGTTGGGGTGGTGCTGATAGGGGTGATCATTTTTTCCCGCCAGCTTGGGTTGAACCATTATGGAGGCGTATTCACCAAACAATTCAAAGAAGGGCTGACCGTTGCTACCATGTTCCGGTGGCATTTTACGGAATGGGCGGAGCTCGGCATCAATATTTCAGCATTGAAGGTGCAGGGGATGTATCCGCAGGCCAGCATCCTGTTCCTGATAGCCGGCATCCTTATTTTCGCCGGGCTTGTCTATCTGCTGTTGTTCCGCAAGAACCAGACCCCCTTTATAGTCAAGGCATATCTTCTTTTTTATAGCCTGCTGATGTTCAACTGGCCTTTTTATGACCCCCGCTTTTGGGTGCCTGTGCTGCCCCTGGCGCTGGCGGTGGTCCTGCAATATCCCCTGCCGCGGATCGGATGGCGCAGGAGCGTGACTGTCATTGCACTGGCCAGCTACATGCTGTTGGGTGCGGCCGCCGTGGGATACTTCACCTATACATCCCTCAACAGAAAGCTGTTTGTCCGGACACAGGCGAACGGGGTTTTCCGTAATGAGTATGAGACCTTTTTTTATGGTAAGCCTGTGCAGGATACGGCAAGGGTAATAGATCCCGCCGCCCTCAGTGTGATCACCCGGTATGACCGCTAGGCGGCTGCCGCGGGCGTTTTTGCTTTCTTTTCCTTTTCCGTTCTTTTGGGAGTAAAGAGGAACCAGAAGATATTGTCCTTTATCAGGAGATTGTATACGACCACAGGGATGATGACGCCTGCCGCGATCCCGCAGAGCAGGAGGATCACAGGCTGGTGCAGACCCACCACGCGGACAAGGAACGCTCTTACAAAGGCGGCTACGATGACATGCTGGACGTAAATGAACAGTGAGTGGAAGCCCAGTACCCGCAGGAAGGGAAAGAAGCCCCATTCCTGCATGCGGAAAGCCAGCACGAACATGCTGAAGCAGCCAATAATGGCAATAGCGAGGAACTCACCCTGGGTGACCACGGGCCGGCTGAGATAGTATACCTGGGTAAGGATAAATACGGGTGTTACCCAGACAAGGGTAATGGGCTTCTTCAGGAAATTCTGGGTCGACTCTTTCAGGAAGAAATCCGAGATGGTGTCGCCCAGGGCAAAGAATATATAGAACTCCATCCAGTCCGACAGCATGCTGATGGCATCCAGGTGGGGGGAGAGGAAATAAAGGATGACCCCCAGCAGCAGCTGGGCCCATGCGGGAGGGCGCAGCCTGGTCTTTACCAGCAGATAGATGATGGTCGTATTGAACAGGGCGGGCAGGTACCAGAACTGGTCGAGCGCCCGGGGCTGGTAAAGGATGAATGCATAGTCCTTCAGGCCCCTGTCGGAATTGGCGTACCGGGACAGGACTATCTGCAGGGTGATCTGTATAAAGGACCATACGAGGTAGGGGTACAGCAGGTTCTCGAACTTGTTATAGATGATCTTTCCAAGGCTGCGTCTGGAAAGGCTGCCATTGATAAAGACGCCGGAAAGGATAAAGAAAAGAGGCATCCGAAAGCTGTAGAAGATCATATTGGCATATACCAGGGAGTTGGGTACATCCATATTCCCCCGCTGGAGTCCGAGAAGCACATGGCGGTAAACCACCAGGAGGATGGCAATGCCGCGGAGATAGTCCACCCAGGCCATTCTTTTCTTTTCCAGGACGGAAAGATTGAATGCCTTAGAGAAGCTCTCTTTCAGATATGTCTTCAGATCTTTTTGCATAATGTTTATTTGTCTTCTCCCATACCCCAGACTGCCTGCCACGTAAGAAACGAAAAAAGCCCCAAATGACCGAGACATTCATAAAGGTAAAGTAATAGGGCAGCTTTATGACGGAGGGGCGTTTATCCGGCGGCATGAGGGACGCGAGGGCTGCCAGGGCGTAGAACAGCAGCTGAAGGATAAGGGATACCCAATAGACGGGGGGGGGCGTCCCGTTCAGGCATAATACAACGTTAGATACCAGGGCCAGTACCAGACAGAGGGGGCTCAGGGTCCAGCGCAGCACCCGGTGGGAGATATACAGGAAGGAGAGACGGGGCTGCCGCCAGAAAAGCAGGAGCCGCCAGAGTATGCCGATGGACTGGAACCCTCCTGCGGCGATGCGGACTTTCCGTTTGCGCTCTTCTTTCAGGGAAACAGAGGGCAGCTCCATGGCAAAAGCCTCCGGTTCATACGCGATACGGTAGCCCTTTTCCGCTACTTTCAGGGAAAGGACAAAATCGTCGAGGATGACGCCGGGAGAAAGGTGCTGAAAATGCTCACGGCGGACAGAAAACAGCTCCCCCGCAGCGCCAACCACCGAGTAAAACCGGGCGTCCAGCCTTTTTAGCAGGGATTCATACTTCCAGTAAAGACCTTCACCCGCGCCGGCTTCGTCTATGACCCCTTCCAGGGGTATGACCTTTTTTTCTCCGGCCACGCCGCCTACGTGGCTGTCCCTATAGTGCCGGGCGATATTCCGTATGGCCTCTTTATTAAGGGTCGTATTGGCATCGCTAAAGATAATGATCTCATTCCGGGCGGTGTCCACGGCCCGGTTCATCGCGGCCGACTTCCCGTGACGCCCTGCCTGGTGCATCAGGCGGATGCGGGGGTATTTCCGGATGATGTCCATGGTCCCGTCGGTGGAGCCATCCGTAATAAATATAAATTCTATCTTATCGGCCGGATAATCCTGTTCCAGGGAGTTATGTATCTTTTTTTCTATGAAGTCTTCTTCATTATAGGCTGCTACAATAAAGGTGACGGTGGGGAAAAAAGGGGTGTTCACAGGCGTGTCCGGAGGTCGTTCTTTCCGGAGAGAATTGAGACATCCCGCGATGATAGCATATCCCGCATAGTTGTAAAGAACGAGTGTGAGACTGAGAACGAAAAGGATGGACCAAAATTGCATCAAGGCCGGTGTTGGGGATTGATTTTTAATGAGTAAAATTAGCTACAGTTTACTAATAAATCAACAGTGTTCCTTCAATTTTCGAAAGTTTTTTACTAATTTGGCAAGCGCATAATCAATGATCCCGACGATGCAAAATGAAAGGCAATCTTTTCACGAAAAATCTATTATTATTCTGGCCGGCGCTATTATGCTTTATTTTTTTATTAAGATCTTATTTCTTTAACTCCGTAATGACCAATGGAACGATAGTCAGGTTCAAGAACAAGCTGATCAAAGGCTGCATCGATTTCTGTACACAGACCTTTCTCAGGAAAAAGCTCTACAACTGGTTTGGCGTTCTCTTCATTGCGGCCCTCGCTGTCCTTTTCGGGTATCTTTTGGCAAAGGACCCAATAGAGGGGTTTAGTCTTTTCGGTTTTATCGTTGCCCTCTTTGTCGCTGTCATTTGTCTGTCCAATACGGAGGCGGGGATGTATATCATAATGGGGTATTCCTTTTTCGCCTTTTTTTTAGCGCGTCTGCTTTTCAAGGGAGCGTTGCCTGTAGGGGTGATATGGGATTCGCTGACGATCGCCACCTTGCTGGGGATGCTGATGCAGCGGAACAGGGATCTGCGGTATGAGTTCACCCGGTTCACGCGGACGCCGCTGGTAACAGTGGTTTTGTTGACCCTTTTTTTTTCCGCCGTCGAGATATTCAATCCCAATTCCATGTCCATGGATACGAATATCCTTGCTTTCCGCAAGTTCATCGGATATGTGGTGTTGATGTTCATTGCCTACGTCGTATTCGACAGCTATGAAAAGGTACGGCGGTTCATCATCTTCCTGTTTATCATTTGCACCATCAGCGCAGTGTATGGCTGTATCCAGCAATGGCATGGCTATTTCAATTTCGAAATGGCCCTCATCCTTTCAGACCCCCATGGATTTGGACTGATCTTTATCAACGGGGAGTTCAGGAAATATTCCACCATGTCGGACCCTGCCGCTTTTGGGATCATCATGGCGGCCTGTGCCGTCTTTTTTCTAGTGCTGGCCACGCAGGAGCCGGAGAAGCGGGTGAAGCAGGCTTTTATAGCCGGGTCGGTCTTTATGATCCTGGGCATGGGTTACTCCGGTACCCGAACTGCCAATGCCATCATCGTGGCAGGGCTGGCATTTTTTATCCT
>DASZVM010000542.1:0-2893 GCA_035547295.1 Puia sp.
CCAGGGCAAAACCCGGGAAGCTGCCGTAATTGAAGTTGAATACGATACCCAGTCTTTGAGCGACACCGATGGCCTTCTCTTCCTCTGTCACCAGGGCCGTAGGCTGCTCAGCCTCGGCAGGCTTGGGACGACCCGAAGCCACGGGCGCCACACGTTTGATGGAGGTATCCAGCACACGCAGAAAAGGCTTGCCATCCTTATAGGTAAACTCGAATTTCCCTTTCAGGTCATCCGAAAGGGAATAGCCATATGCTTCCAGTAATTTGTTCTTTTCCTTATCCCAGTTGCGGATGCTGTCAAAATAATGAGCGCCGTGCGTATGCAGCAGCTGAAGAAAGACGATCACCTTGGGAAGGCACAGCGGATGCGCCGTATCGGGATAATCGCTGCTCGTATCGAAATTCCGTTCTTCGTTCTTCCGCAGCACTACCTGGTAGATCTTCCCATCCAGCTCGACGGAAGCTTTTACGATCTCGTCCTTGGCAAATTCTATATTGGCCCTTTGCGTCCGAAGGTACTTCTCCGCCTCGCCGAGCGTTTCCGCGCTGCACAGCAGACGAATGCTTTTCAGGTCGATGAACTTCATCTTGACCACCGTATGCTGCTGATCGTATACCACTTCCTCCGCTTTCAGCATATTCCTGTCCAGCAGCTCCTGCAGCTGGATAAGGGCTGCCGCTTCATGACGGCAGATATCACCCAGGTTATAAGGGCAGCTGCAGCGGACGGACAGCGTCTTGGCGTCCTTGAACTTCTGCACATATACCTTATAATAGGTCGTATAGCTGTCATCCTTTACCCGGAAGGTCACCGATTCAAACAGCTCATCGTATTCCACCAGCTCGACGTAACCAATGGCATGGATCTTTTTTCCCCGACGGATCACTTCATCCGTCCCATTGGTATATACATACTTAATAAGGTGCGGTAATGCCATATTTTAATTTGACAATATACCCTTTTTCATCCGGAGCAAACATCCACCCAGTCCGGCAAGGGCAATCTGCAAAACTAAAGGAAAAAAGATGAGTGTAGAAAAGTTTTAGTCAATTATTAATCATGGGTTAACCCAAAAGCCTCCCCGTGCCCTACCTTTGCCAGACCGGATGGGATCCGGGAATTCAAAGAACATCTTGTTAAACCGATTTTTATGATCCTTCGTATCAAGATTGTCATACTTACCCTGCTTTTGCCTTTCCTGACCCTTACTGCCCAAAAGCTAAAAAAAGCCGATAAGATCACGCTGGCCAACCTGGAGACCCATATCCGCTTCCTGGCCGACGACAAGCTGGAAGGACGCCGCACAGGCACCCCCGGCGAACAATCCGCCGGAGACTATATCAGCATCAGCTTTTCAAGGTCCGGTCTCCAGCCCAGAGGAGATCACAACGGCTGGAAACAGGCTTTCGAAATCGACGAAGGACGGGGGATCAGCGGCGAAACATCCTTTATGATCGATGACAATCCATTGGTTATCAACAAGGAGTTTTTTCCTCTTGCCTTCAGCGCCGTTGGTTCCGTATCCGGTACCCCCGCCATTGCCTTGCAGGAAAAAGGCGATCCCTGGTTCCTGGACCTCAAAGA
Organism: Puia sp.; assembly: GCA_035547295.1. Classification (GTDB taxonomy): domain Bacteria; phylum Bacteroidota; class Bacteroidia; order Chitinophagales; family Chitinophagaceae; genus Puia. Next base: position 1,585 of record DASZVM010000542.1, read on the forward strand.
TCTGCTGGAGACCAATAAAGGCAATCCCCATTTCGATCTGACAGGAGCCATCCGCGCCAAAGCAAAGGAATGCGCCAAAAAAGGCGCGAAAGCCCTGATCCTGTACAATACTTCCAAAATAGCCGATAACCTTGCCTTCGACCCAAAAGACCACGCTGAGCCCGCCGCTTTTCCTATACTCTATATTACCCGGGAAGCCCGGAGAAAATATCTCAGGGACGAGTCCGCCAGCCTGGATATCAAGCTAAAAGTGAGCTTCACCGAAAAAAAACGCACCGGTCACAATATCATCGGCTACCTGGACAATGGGGCAGCCACCACCGTCGTCATCGGGGCACATTATGACCACCTGGGGTACGGAGAGGATAGCAACGGGCTCTACAGGGGTCCTGAAAGACTGGTGTTCAACGGGGCCGATGACAATGCCAGCGGAGTAGCAGCCGTCATCGAGCTGGCCAGGCTGCTAAAGGCATCCGGTCTGAAGACAAATAACTATCTGTTTATCGCTTTTTCCGGAGAAGAGCTGGGCTTGTTCGGATCAAAATACTTTGTGGAGCATCCGACCATCGATCTCGGCAAAGTGAACTATATGATCAACCTGGATATGGTAGGCCGGCTCAGGGACAGCACCCATGCCCTGACCATCGGCGGCTACGGTACCTCTCCCGGTTGGGCGGAGGCCTGCGACAATGCAAATGCGCAGAGTAAAAAATTCTTTACTTTCCATTATGACAGCAGCGGGGTAGGCCCCAGCGATCATACCTCTTTCTACAGGAAAGATATCCCCGTCCTGTTCTTTTTCACGGGTCTTCATGCCGACTATCACAAGCCCACGGACGACGCCGACAAGATCAATTATACAGGTGAGCTCCAGGTGGTAAAATACGTCTACGACGTAGTGCAGGGGCTCAATAAAAAAGGTAAACTTGTATTCACAAAAACCAAAGAGATGCAAATGGACAGCCCGCATTTTACAGTCACCCTGGGCATCATGCCCGACTATAGTTTCAACGGCGGCGGCGTCAGGGCCGATGGGGTCAGCGATGGGCGGCCGGCACAACGCGCAGGATTGAAAGCCGGCGACGTCATCATCCAGCTGGGTGATTATCCCGTGCCCTCGCTGGAAAAATATATGGAGGCCCTGGCAAAATTCCGGAAAGGTGATACCACGACAGTGCGATACCGGCGGGGTAACGACACGCTGCAGTCCGCTGTACAATTCTGATCCCCGCAGACAACGCCGGCCATTGATGATACATTGATCCCGATAGCTCGGGGCAAACCCCGGATAACAAATGAAGCTGAAGCT
>DASZVM010000543.1:0-2406 GCA_035547295.1 Puia sp.
CGACTGCAGCAGCTCGCCTTTCGTAAAGGGAGTAGCGTTATAATAGATGGTCGATGCGGGAGAAGTAAAAGCTTCGGTATTGTCCTGTTTATAGTCCAGCGCGAACTGTCCCCTGATGAAGAGGAATTTGTTCAGGTAATAGTTGGCGGTAAAATTGTCCGTCCACTCCCGGTACCTGTCCTTGCTGAAGTTCCCCACGGTGCTTTCATACAATGGGTTGGGGACAGGCGACCGATCGTCAAACATGGGAAAGGTCTGCAGATACTTGCCTGTGTTCTCATCGCGAATGGGATAATAAGGTTCCAGGCGGGAATAATCGCTGAACTTGCCGAAGGGAGAGTCGTCCGCCGAAACAGCGTCGAAGTAAGCCTGGTTCCGTATCTGCAGTTTTCCGGTCTGGTATTGTACGGTAAGCCCTGCGCCGATCCTGCGGCGGAAAGACTCTTTCATCACCCCGTTCTGGTCGTCATATTTCAGTTCGAGCCCCACGCGCATGGCCTGCGATCCCCCTTCGATATATACGTTGTGCTTATGGTTGAACATGGCGCTCAGGGGCTGCGACAGCCAGTACGTGTTGACGCCTTTGAGGATCTCGTTCTTTTTCATCTGCTGCTTGTACAGGTTCTCGATCAGCGTAGTCTGATAATTGGGGTCTGTCATGGAGAATTGCGGCAGATATATCTGCGCGGCGTTCTCGGCGTCCAGCTTTTGCTGTGCATTCATCATATGGTAGCTGGAAAGGTCCGGTGTGGTGACGGAATAGCTGCCGCTGTAAGTGGTACGGAACTCCCCGGCCTTGGGGGCGATGGTCTCTATGACGATCACGCCGTTGGAAGCGCGCGACCCGTACATGGCTGTCGCAGCGGCGTCTTTCAGGATCGTTACGTTGCTGATGCGGTTGATATCCATGTCATAAACTTTCTCGACGTCGACCTCAAAGCCATCCATGATAAATATGGGGGTATTGGGGTTATTGCGGAGTGAGAACTGCGACACCGACGACCCAGTTTGTTTGTCCAGGTCCAGCACACTGGGAAAGCCGGATTGGCCCCGGATATAGAATTCAGGCAGGATGTTGGGATTGGATCCCATGTCGATGTTCTGCATGATGCGGAAGGAAGGGTCGAAGACCTGCAACGCCCCGATGAGGTTGTTGGAAGAAACCTTCTGTATATCCGCCTTGGTCACCTGTGTATAAGTACCCGTAAAGCTCTCTTTCCGGATCGTGCCATACCCCGTAACGACGACATCGTTCAGCCTGGCGTCCCTGTGTTTCAATACGATCCTCCCGTTGACGGGAAAATCCTTTACCCTCATCTCTCTTGTCATCATGTTCACATGGGTAAATACGAGCACCTGGTCCGGGCGTGCATCGATGGTGAATTTGCCGGTGCTGTCCGTGGATGCCCCGATGCCGGTGCCTTTTATCTTCACGTTCACGCCTTCCAGCACCGACCCGTCCTCGGCGACCACATAGCCGGTGATGATCTGCCAGGGCGCGTCCTGTGTCTCCATCGTTTCACCGGGTTCCCCGCGTGTTGCGCCATTGGTCTGTCCCGGGGCGGCAGGCGCCGGCCGTTTGTACAGAATGATCGTCCGGTCCAGTATCCTGTAGGTAATGGCTTCATGCCGCAGGATGCTGTCCAGGAATTGTGTCAGCGGCATGCCGGACACCGAGATGGAGACAGGGCTGGTTTGCTGTAACAGGCTGGCGTTGCCAAACACCGTATAGCCTGTTTGTTTTTTGATGACCGTAAAGACCTTGCTGAGGGGAATGTTCCTGCCTGAAATGGTCACCGTCTGGGACAATCCCCGGCCCGAGACATGAAGACAGAACACCAGCAGCATAAAAGCAGTAGTTTTCATCACCATCATTAGTTTTTTGCCGGTGGTGATTGGATACCTGTGAGACCCAGGCTCCGCACCTGGCAGCGTTTTGGTAAGAAAGCAGCGGGTATGGGATCCACGTACGGCACGGACAAACCCTCCCCTGCTACGAAAAGCACTTTTTTTCATACTTTCGCATTAGTTTTGGTTAAGAAAAAAGTTCTCCTAAGAAATTTTGGATCAGCCAAATCCTGCTTTGCTTTGGCAAAGTATGACCGCTGTGCCTGATCCGCGCAGCGGTTTTTTCATTGGCTCAGGGCAATACCACCAGCCTCCTTCCGGTGTCGATCCTAAAATGTACCCCTACATCTTTCAGCGCATCGATCAGATCAGCGAGGTTGATGTTCCTGCTGATCTCACCAAAGAATTTAATATCCGGGACGCCCTTTTCATATACTACTGTAATGTCATACCATCGCTCCAGCTGGTTCATCACTTCCCTGACGGAGGCACCTTCGAAGTTGAAGATCCCGTTCTTCCACGCCATTACTTTATCTATATCCGCTGCCTGGGCGGGTA
>DASZVM010000544.1:0-7948 GCA_035547295.1 Puia sp.
AAAAAATGTGTAAATTTATGGATATGAAAAAGAAGATAATAAAGGAAAAAAGCTGGGTATCTGAAAGGGGAATTACCTACATCATCAGTGATGAGCCCGCTAGAGGAACTAAGGATCCCTATGTCGCCAAAAAACTGGAAGAGGCGAATAAGCTGCTGCGTAAGGTAAAAACTCCTTTACCTAAATAATTATCCATTCCTCAATGCCTCAAGCAATCCTGAAAGCTGTATAAATCTTTGTTCTCCTAACGGCCCTTCCCGGATCCACACAGGTTTTTCTCCTTCTTCCACCCGAATACCACCAGCTTTATCCGTCAATTCAAAACCTTCCCTCTGCAGCGCTCTCCTTGTCCAGAAAGCAGCCACTCCATTGCCGGAGAACCCTATTTTTTTCAGACCATCGGTGTGCATACGAAAGTTCCCTGTACGCTTGTCGAAAAGAATACCTTCTTTGTCGAACACGGTCTCGAAGGTGCCGTTGAGCACCAGCTCTTCCGGAATGCCTTTGTCCAACCGTCCTCCTTTCTGGAGAAGCCAAAGCTCATCCGCCGCCTGTAGCGCCAGGTCCAGCTCATGGGTGGAAAGCAGGATCCCTTTTTGCGTCGTCCTGGCCAGTCTGTGCAGCAGCTGCATGATCTGTATGCGGCTGGGGAGGTCCAGGTGTGCCGTAGGTTCATCCAGCATCATCAGCGGCGTATCCTGTGCCAGTGCGCGGGCGAGCATTACCTTCTGGCTTTCCCCATCGCTGAGGGTCCCTGTTTTTCTGTCGGAGTACGACCCGATGCCCGTCATTTCCATGGCCCATGCAATGATGCGTCTGTCATCTTCGGTGAGTGTTCCCAGCCAGCCTGTGTAAGGATATCTTCCCAACGCTACAAGGGAATGAACGGTGAGGTTGCTGTAGCGTACGGAATCCGTCAGCACGAGGCTGATCTTTTTGGCCAGCTGTGCGGGATGCCTGTGCATACCGCCTTTCTCTCCCATAATGTCGATGCTCCCGCCCAGGGAGGGTTGTAATCCGGCCAGTGTTCTCAGCAAGGTGGATTTGCCGGCTCCGTTAGGGCCCAGCAGACAGATGAGCTGGCCGGGCCGGATGCCGACAGAAAGCGGTCCTGCGATGATAACATGATCACCCCGGCGGGAGCCGTATCCCGCCTGAAGTCCCTGTGTCTCCAGTAAGTTCAGGTTGCTGTTCATCCGTAGATACTTATATTGTTTTTGCTGAGGATGATCCAGATCACTGCGGGGGCGCCTATCAGCGATGTAATGATATTAATGGGAAGGACGGTCTGGCTGCCTGGTAACTGCCCTATCACATCGCACAGCAGCATGAGAACGGTGCCGATCAGACAGCATCCGGGGATCAGTATGCGGTGATTGGAAGTAGAGAAGATCGAACGGGCCATTTGCGGCACAGCGATCCCTATAAAGCCGATGGGCCCGCAGAAGGCTGTGATGCTGCCGGCCAGCAGACTTGTGCTGCAAATGATGATGACACGGGCCCGTTGTGCCGTCACTCCCATGCTCCGGGCATAGTTCTCTCCCAGCAGCAGAGCATCCAGCATCTTGGAAGAAAGAAAAGAAAGGATAAGACCTGCCAGCGTTACCATCCCTAAGATATACAGCTGCGAGCCCGTCACGCCTCCCAGGGATCCGAAAGTCCATAGCAAATAATCCTTTACCAGCTCCGGCGCGCTAAAATACTGCCAGATATTTATGACGGACAATGTAACGGTGCCGATCATTACACCGACGATCAGCATCATGACATTATTCCGGACGGTCTTCGAAACCACTACTACCAGCAGCATGATGCCGGCGGCACCCAGACAGCCGGCGATGGTGATCAGCCAGCTTCCGGGGATACCCAGCTCGCGGATGGTATATAATGTGGCGATATTACCTCCTGCCAGCATGACGGCCGCTACGCCTAAGCTGGCGCCGGCGGTAATGCCCAGCACCGAGGATTCGGCCAGAGGATTGCGGAACAGGGTCTGCATCTGCAGGCCGCTGACGGAAAGCCCGCAGCCTGCTATCACTGCTGTAAAGGCCTTGGGGATCCTTATCTGGCTGACGATGTATTGCCATGAGCTGTCCTGTCCCGGAAAAGACAGGAGGATCCGGCCGACAGATGAGAGGGGTATCCTCACAGACCCAAATGCTATGTCGAGAAAGAATGCCAGCAGCAGCAGCAGGAAAAGCGCCGCCAGCTTCAGACTTCTTCGACTTTTTAAAAGCGTCATAATAATTGCTTGTAGTATACAAGGATATGGCCAGGCAGCAGCTCGGGATGCAGGATGCTGATCATATCCTCCAGGATCAGCTGGGGATTGACTGCGCCGGATTCCCAATAATCATTGGACCCCAGGTCATTGGTCCTTTTATTGTTATTATAAAGCTGTCCTGTCTTAAATGACCTGAAGCCGGTGTAGCGTATATCCCTGGCCGCTATTTCCTCTTTGGAGCTTTCAGGCCCTATGTTCATCCAATAATCGGCCGTTAATGCTTCAGGCGCTGCGGATTCGAAGCTGAGGGCCAGGCTTCCCGTCCCTTTGTTATCCGCCCATTTATAATCTCCTCCTGCATCCCTGATAAAATGGGTCATATAGCTGTCCCCCGACGGAAGATACCAGGTGCCTTTAAACGGCATTCCTATAATGACACGGGGATGCGTTTTTGCCTTGCTCCCCAACAGCACCAGATCCTCATAGGTTTTTGCCACGCTGTCGAACTTCCTGTTCACTACCGCCTCTTTATTTACAAAGGCAGCCATCAGCTTGACCCATTCAGCCTTGCCCAGGGGAGTGGATTCCAGCCATTCTGCGTTCATGACGACAGGTATGCCTGCTTTGGTCAATACCTTATACTGACCGGTGCTGGCATCAGGGTTGCTGCCGGCCATTACCAGACCGGGATGCATGGATATGAGCAGCTCATTATTCAGATTGGCATCCATTCCTACCTGTACCGTCTTGCCAGCCTTGATATTCGCCCGTACGATGGGCGAATTGACGTATTGAAGGCTGCCCAATCCGGTGATCCTGTCGGCAACGCCTGCGAAGTCAGCTATTCCTATGTGTGTCGAAGACATGGCTACGATGGACGTCACGGGGATAGGGATCACCTGTGCATGGGGATAGCCGGATGGTGCAGGATGACCTCGTTCGACCAGGAGGTATTCCAGGGTATCCGTTTTCCCTCCTTCCCTGTCAAGGACATGCACCAGCTTGTAGCCGTCATGATAGTCGATGGTGAAGCCCTGCGCATATTTTATGGTTGCCGTTACCTGTGCGGTGTCTGTTACCGTGTTTTCGGCAAGGGTTTTCTCTTTCCTGTCCTGCTGTTTGCAGGAAAAGACGGCTAATAAAATAATGCAATAAAAAAAACTGTTCTTTTCCATTGTATAGCCCTCCATACTTTTCGCCCGAAAGCCATGAAACTTTATAATGATCCTGGCAGGTCTTCTGGCTTATGCCTGGCCGGCTGACCTTCCCATCCGCCGGCTGGCGGACAGTGGTTGAAGCAGTGCCGGTCCATCTACTGGGGCATTCACAGCTACGGGGATAGCGCCGGATTATCACCGGACTTCCCTTTTAATCCGCAACGTGCGGAACCAATATCTGCGCAAATGTAAGTCAGGGAAGTTTCTCCACAAAGCGGCTGCTCATCCAGCCGAAATAGTTGGTATGCCGGTCGTCATCGTCATAGAACAGATTGTATTCAAGCGCAAAGGTCGGATACGAACATATCGATCATGGTCCCTTCGCTGCCGCTCCATCCTTCATAGATAATGTCCGGAAGGTTATCCCCATTGAGGTTGACAAAGTGAAATGAATTGAGAAATTCTTTCGATGGGATAAGGAAAGGGTATGGAATCCTTTGCCGGACTGCACAATAAATGCAAGGCGATGATCAGGCAGTGCATAGGTAAAAGGGTTATGCCCTAAAGTACATAATTTACCGACGCGCCTCCGAAATAATTGACCGTAGGGGCCGCATTGTAATACCGTGCCGGCGGCGCGGCTGCATTGATGTCATTCCCCAGGCTATAACGGGTGTTGAGAAGATTATCCCCCCCTGCATAGATATCCAGCTTCCACCTGGAAGTAAGCGCTTTCCGGTAGCCAACCCGGGCGCCCAGCAGATTGTACGATCCGGCATAAGCCGTGTTGCCGTCATTGAGGGCAATGCGGTCGGCATACGTAAATGTGAGGTTGGTATAAAACCCCGGCCGCAGGAGGATGTCGGCGCCGGTGACAACCGTTTGGGGAGGGACGCTGGGCAGACGATTGCCTGAATAATCGTGCCCGCCCGTAGCAAAATCCTTGTAATGGAAATCGTGCCAGGTATGGCTTACCCACAACCTTACGTTCCGTAAAAAGCCCCGGGGGCCTTCGATGAGCTGGTAAGAGACGAAGCTTTCTATTCCATGCTGATCGGTGCCGCCGGCATTGATCGAATACCCTACACCGTTGGAATCTATCCGTTGCACGATGGTATTGGACAGCTTGAAGAAAAATGCGTTGATGTCGAAATAAAGCTTACCGTGAAAAAGATTGCCTTTCGTACCCGCTTCATAGTCGGTGCCGTCCTCCGGCTGCAGCGTGGGGCCCAGCACGCCGTTCGTTTTTTGCAGCTCCTGTGCGGTGGGGGTGGAAAAGCCCCTGGCGGCGCTGGCATACACAGCGATGCCGGGCAATATCTTCTTCAGGATTGACAACCGGGGGGCCAGCTTATTGGCGAAGTGGATATTGTTTGTCACGGGAGGTACCAGGGAAGTACGTGTCAGCTGTATGGTATTGCGGTTGAAGCTGGCGCCCAGGGTCATCGTCCAGCCTGCGCCCAGCTTAAGATCGGCCTGGGCAAAGAGGATGTACTGCCAGTTGCCGATGCGGTCGTCCGTCTGCAGCGTATCCTGCACACCCAGCTTGTTGGCGTAGTCGCGTGTCTCGAAAAATCCTTTCTGCGCTTCTGCGCCGGCGTTCACCTGCAGGCTGTTATCTCCCAGCCGGGTCTTGTATTGAAATACCGTGCGGCCTCCAAAGTGAGGCTCCTGTCTTACTTCATAGACCCTGATCCCCGGATTTCGAAAATCGGTGTATGCGCCATATACGGCCGTCGTATTCTGCCAGTGCTCATCAAAATGGTAAGTGGTGCTGAACCCTGCGGTGAAATTCTTCTGGAAGATGGCAGCCTGGGCCTGTACGGCTCCTGGTTGGGTGCCGGACGGAGGACGTGCCTGTCTTGGGTCCTTGAGATATTCCGCCAGGGTCAGTCCGCCGGGAGTTTGATAATAGAGGTCGCTGTAAAGGATATAGGCATGGACGGACTGCTTTTCGCCGGCTTTTATCTGCGTTTCCCAACTGGCCACATCCCTTCGCATGGCTGTCCATACCCTGTAGCCGTCGCTGTTCTGATGGGTATAGCTGAAGATATTCCGGTGGTCTTCGTCACCTGTCCTGATATTCAGGTTGATGTTCTGGGTATTCCAGCTGCCGCGCCCATAATCCGCACTGACGCCTTTTTCCCAGACGGCAGGCATGCTGTTGATGAGGACGGCGCCGCCAATGCCGGCTCCATAGAGACTGCCTGCTGTCCCCTTGATGATCTCCATGGACTGGAAGTTGTAAAAGCCCAGCTGATTCAGATAGGTATTGCCTCCGGGATCCGTGAGGGGTATCTCGTTCCAATAGATCTTGATATCCCTTACCCCGAAAGGGCTGCGTAACGAACTGCCTCTTATGTTCAGCCGGTAGCTGCCCGGGGAGCGTTCTTCCATTCGAACACCGGGATTAGCATTCATGGCCGGAAGGATGCTGCTGTTGCCAAAACGGTTGAGGGCGGCCTTGCTTACGATATTCACAGGAGCGCCGACCTCCGAAAGCTTCCGGTTTTGCTCATAAGCTCTGACCACGGCTTCCTGCATGGGTTTGGTATCCGACGAGTCCGAGAGAAAAGCGGGGGCGGCAGTTTCCTGCGCCGATGCCGGGGTAAGACCAAGGATCATAAGGGCTACGGGGAGTAGGAATTTCTTCATTCTCATCGGATTTAAGTCTGGCGTTTACGAAGTTAGAACTTATCTTTAAGACCGGCATGACTCAGAAAAAGCTAAGTCTTTTTGATCTTACCATGATCGTGGTAAGCCTGACCATCGGGATGGGCATCTTCCGTACGCCTGTGGTGGCCGCTGCCAATGCCGGGACGCCCCTCATCTTTTTTCTGGCCTGGCTCACCGGCGGGCTGGTAGCCCTTTGCGGAGCCCTCACTTATGCGGAGATCGGTTCGCGTTATCCCGTTACAGGAGGCTATTATAAGATATTTTCATATGGGTATCATCCTTCCCTGGCATTTGCCATCAACTGTATCATATTGGTGTCGAACGCCGGCTCTACCGCGCTGGTTGCCGTTATCGGCGCGGAATATATCGGGCATTTCTTTTTTGAAGGCGCTCCGCCGGAAATATTCAAACAGGGGATCACCATCGGCGCCGTCGGTGTTTTTTATATTGTCAATCTCCTGGGGATCAAGATGAGCAGCCGGGTGCAGAATGCGCTTATCCTCGTCAAGATCTCGCTGATCCTTTTGCTGCTGTTATCCGTGTTTGGGACGCATCCCACGGGCCTGGAGCATGGTGCCGCACCGGTGACGGAGGCCCTGACCTCGATGCCGGCATTCCTCAAGGCGCTGGGGGTAGGGCTTATCGCTGTATCATTTACGTATGGGGGATACCAGCAGACCATTAATTTCGGCGGGGACGTGGCGTCCCCTTCCCGTGTCATGCCAAAGGGCATCACCTATGGTATCTCCATTATTATCCTGCTTTATCTCTCCATCAATTTTGTCTATGTAAAGGTCATTGGCTTTCAATCCCTCAAGCATGCCGATGCCATCGCCGCCATCCTGATCAACCATCTTTTCGGACCGGTGGGAGAGAATATCCTGCGTGTGCTGATGTTCCTTTCCGTGCTGGCCTATGTCAATGTACTGCTGATGAGCAATCCCCGGGTGATGTATGCGATGAGCGAAGAGGGTATTCTACCTGCTGCTTTTAAGATGAGGACCAGGCGTCATGATGCCATTGTATGGTCGCTGACCACCTTTAGTCTTGTCATCATTATTACCCTTTTGTTCACCAGCGCCGTAGAAAAGATAATCAATTACACCATTTTCCTTGATTCCATCGGCATGTCCACTTCTGCTGCCTGTATCTTTATCCTGCGCAAAAGACGGGTGGGTGAGGAACCGGGGAAGGGGGAGATCTACCGGATGAAGCTCTTTCCATTATTGCCCCTGATCTTTATACTTGCCTATATCGGCGTTGCCGCCAGCATAGTGCTGGACGATCCCCGCACTGCCGCCTACGGCGCGCTGATCTTTATTTTGTTCCTTTCGCTGTATTTTATTGTAAGGTTTTGTAAATCCAAAAAATGACCATGGATATCTCTTATATCATTAATGAGCTGGGAGAGGACCGTAGCGAATATTTCAATGCGGTAGCACCTCCCATCGTCCAGACCAGTAATTTCAGGGTGGGGACGGTAGCGGAGCTGAAGGACCTCTTCGAGGATGAATACAGCGGCTATTTGTACAGCAGGGGGCTCAACCCCACTGTAGATATCCTTCGTAAGAAGCTGGCCGCTCTGGATGGAGCGGAGGATTGCCTGGTCTTCAACAGCGGAGCGGCGGCCACTTTTGCCGCTGTGCTGGCCAATGTCAGGTCGGGAGATCACATCGTTTCGGTGGAGCGGCCGTACACCTGGGCGGCGAAGATGTTTGACAATGTGCTTCCCCGTTTTGGGGTATCCACCACGTATATCGATGGTACGGAGATCGAGCACTTTGAACGGGCGATCCTGCCCAATACCCGTGTGATCTACCTGGAGTCTCCCAATTCCTGGGAGTTCAGGCTGCAGGATATCCGGGCGGTGGCGGAACTGGCCCGTGCCGGG
>DASZVM010000545.1:0-4054 GCA_035547295.1 Puia sp.
ACAACACGACCCGCGTGTATATATGACCATCGATCTTTTTTTCATCGGGCTGGTGGTCTTTCGCAGCGAATTCAAGGTAAAGCAGTATTTTATCATACGGCATTGACAAGAGGCAGCGGAGCTATTGTCTCGATATTTTCCTGGCGGACAGGAGGACTGTCTTGATCATCTTAATGCGGATGACGGCGTCAAACCTGAATGAAGGCATGTAGATGCTTAAAGCCGCGACCAATCTCCCTTCCTGATAAACAGGCGCCGCGATACCAACGATCTGCACACTATCCTCGATGAGGACATAACCTTTCTTCCGGATCATTTTTACCTGTTCGAGCAGTTTCTTCCTGCTGTTGGCTTCCGCCCAGATATGGCCGCCGGGCAGACCATAGCGGAGAATGAAATTTTGCAAGGCATCGTCGCTCATCATGGCTATCAGCAATCTGCCGGTGGAAGAATCGTATGCCTTTTTCACATCCGGGGTATGCGCCTGCACCAGTTGACCGGCGCCCCTTCTATGTATGACATTCCGATGGTCGCCGTCCAGCACGGCCAGAAGAGTATTTTCTTTCAGCTTGCGGGTGATATTGCTCATCACGGGATCTGCGGCGTTGATCAATGTCTGGTGATTGAAAAAAGCGCCGTTGACGGCCGCGATCTGTCTGCCCAGTATATATCCTTTTTGTGTCTGTAATTTTTCCAGGTAACCCCTGGAAACCAATGTCTTTATGATGTTGGCGCAGGTGGCGGCATTCAGCCTGAGCTCGCCTGCGATCTCTCCCAGCAGTTTGGGTTTCGCGCCGTCCCTGGCTACCAGCTCAAGGATGTCGATGGCCCTGTTGACGACTTGTATCATGTATATTCATTTATTCCACCTAATAAAATTATGGTTTATTACATGAAAAATTATTTTTCTTTACGCCATTCAAACGAATGCTATCAATTATGAAAAAGAATTTAATCGCCGCCTGTCTCGCCCTCATATGCCTGTCTGCGACCCCGCAGAAATATATCCCCTCCGAAGACAACCTTAAAGCCCGGGAATGGTTCAGGGACGCGGGTTTCGGCATGTTCATCCATTGGGGTGTATACAGCGTCCTCGGTGATGGTGAGTGGGTAATGCAGCGACAGGCTATTCCGAAGAGCAATTACCAGAAGCTGCCGGCCTTTTTTAACCCTTTGGAGTACGATCCCGCAAAGTGGGTGGCGCTGGCCAAATCGGCGGGAATGAAATATATCACGATCACCTCCAGGCATCATGACGGGTTCTCCATGTTCGATACGAAACAGACGGATTGGAACATCATGCAACGCAGCCCGTATCATAAAGACCCGCTGAAAATGCTGGCGGACGAATGTCATAAGCAGGGGATCAGGCTCTTTTTTTATTACTCTCTTCTCGACTGGTACCAGGACGACTATTATCCGAGAGGAGGTACGGGACAAAATTCCGGAAGACCGTCGAAAGGGGACTGGAACAAATACCTTGACTTTATGAATGCGCAGCTGACGGAGCTGCTGACGAATTACGGCGATATTGCGGGTATCTGGTTTGACGGCTGGTGGGACAAAAAAGACGCAGACTGGCAACTGCGCAGGACCTACGATCTTATCCACCGGCTGCAGCCTCATTGCCTGGTGGGGAACAATCATCACCAGGCTGTGAAGGAGGGTGAGGATTTCCAGATGTTCGAAAAGGACCTCCCGGGGAAGAATACAACTGGTTTCAGCAGCGAATCGAAAGTCGGAGACCTGCCATTGGAGACATGCGAGACGATGAATAATTCCTGGGGTTTCAATTTAAAGGACAATGCCTATAAAACTTCAAAAGCCCTGATCCATTACCTCGTGAAGGCGGCGGGTAACAATGCCAATTTCCTGTTGAACGTGGGCCCGATGCCGAATGGCAGGATACAGCCGGAGTTCATAGACACCTTAAAAAAGGTAGGTGACTGGCTTGCAAGATACGGGGAAACGATCTATGGTACACAGGGAGGCCCCGTGGGCCCCAGAACCTGGGGCGTGACGGTAGAAAAAGAGGGAAAGACATATGTCCATGTCCTCAATGCGGAAGATAAGGCAATCCTCTTGTCCGGATTGCAGCGCAAGATCAGGCGTCTGACGGTGTTCGGCACGGGAGAAAAATTGAAATTCCGGCAGGATGGATCCGGTACGTTGGTGGAATTGCCGGCTTCTCCTGATGACATCGATACAGTGCTGGTTATAGAATATTAAAATAAATTCCTAGCTTACACAGGTATTATTGCTGCTGATATGAAAATAACGACTGCGGACCTGTACGACGAGCGGAAGACGATACAGCTTCTTTCGGAAGGAAGCGAGTATGCATTCAGCCTGATCTTCGACCGATATCGCCAGAAGGTCTATAGCGTTGCCTGGAATTTCTCGAACACCAGCGATATGGCTGAGGAAGTGGTCCAGGATGTATTCCTCAGGGTATGGTTAAAGCGCCGGGAGATCACCGGGGTACAAAACCTGGAATCTTATCTGTTCATCCTCACCAGGAACCTGCTGTTCGACAAGCTGAAATCGCAATCATATGAAACGATGGCCCGGAAGGCTTGTGATATCACAAGCCTTTCAGTAAATGATACGGACCATGCGTTGCGTCACCGGGAATGCCAGGAACTTATAATGGAGGCCGTAAATCGTCTGCCGCAGCGTCAGAAAGAGATCTATCAAATGGCGAAGATCTCCGGTCTGAGCCATGAGTCGATAGCCCGGGAGCTGCATCTTTCCCACCTCACGGTCAAGAAGCACATGGCCGTGGCGCTCAAGTCCATCCGGAAATACCTTCAAAAATATATCGCGCGATAACCGATTATTTTCCAAATTCTTATCTCATGGCTGCGTAAGAAGCGCCGTTTATTTTCCCCGTCACTACTCCCGCGCTTTTTCCCAATCGTCTTTATAATATGGCTTTTCCTATTCAACACGATCTCCATTAAACCTGGCATACTATGGATGACCAAAGCAGATTTTCTTTTTTATTGAAAAAATATTCGTCGAAGGAGACATCGGATGCGGAGTATTTGGAATTGATGCAGCTGATAAGGACAGGGGCATATGACGAGGAGTTGAAGGATGCCATCGGGTCGGTGTGGTTTGGCGAGGGGCGGGCCCCGGAATTGGCTGCGGGTCGATCGGAGCGTATGATATCGAAGATACTTACTGCCGAGGACCATGCAACAAGACTGGTGCCTTTAAGAGGAGGGAAGTGGCGTACCTGGGTGGCAGCGGCTACAGTAGCGGCACTCCTTGCCGGCGGATGGTGGTTCTGGAAAGTAGAAAACCGGCCTATGCCGTTGGCAGGCGGCATCGTAAAGAGTCCGGTAGCGCCGGAAACCGGCGGCAAACAGTTCATTCATCTGCCCGATGGCAGCACGGTACTATTGAACGAAGGCAGCCGGCTGAATTATCCTGAGAATTTCAGCGGGTCCAAAAGAGAGGTTGAATTGACAGGGGAAGCTTATTTCGATATCCGGGAAGAGAAAGGGAGACCTTTTGTCGTGCGTGCGGGGCATGTGACGACCACAGTGCTGGGAACATCGTTCAATATCATGGCTTATCCGGGGAAGAAAACCGTGACGGTGACAGTGATCACAGGCAAGGTAAGAGTGGGGGATGACAAGGAAAAGTATCACATCCTTACACCGAACCAGCAGATCACGGTGAACGGGCGGACGGAGGCGGTAGTGCAGCAAAAGGTGAATATCAATAGCGTAATGGCATGGAAGGAGAAGTACATGGTATTCGACAACATCGGTCTTGAAGAGGCGGCTACCATTATTTCGAATAAATACGGGGTTAAGGTAACGTTAGGCAACGACCGGCTGAAGCAATACAGGATAAGCGCTACTTTCCTCGATAAGAAGACCCTTGAGCAGGTGTTGCAGGTAGTATGCGCGGTTGTAAACGGGAGCTATGTCTTCAGGAGCGATATGAGTGTTGAGATCAACCTAAAATAAATCATAAAACTGGAAACTATGTAATATAAAAAAACCATCCGGGTAGTGGCCGGATGGCTAATAAGCCTTTA
>DASZVM010000546.1:0-4819 GCA_035547295.1 Puia sp.
ATAACTGATGCGTAAGGTAAGGTTGTCCCTTTTGGCCGTGTCGGCCGCGTTGCAAAACGCCAGGATCGCGTGACCTTTTTTTTCCCCGACGGTGAGGATGCTGCCCTGGTTGACAGGGTCGGGAAGGGCTTTGTCAAACCAGGTGCTGTCCCAGGTCTGGCCGCCATCGCTGCTGACGGATACCATCCTCAGCCGGGGCTCGCCTTTCTGGTTACGGCTGTTCATCATGAGCCTGTCACCGCTGAGTTCCGTCGCCATTGACTCGTTGCCGCCGCCCACCTCTATCGTGGCGCCCAGATGAAAGGTCTTCCCATGATCATCCGTATAGTAGCCATGGGCTTTGTAATCCACAAACCGGGGTTGAGGAGGCCCCGCCGAATGATTGGCCGCGATAAATATGCGTCCCTTGAATTTTCCATGGAGGAATTGCATGGCATGACCGGGTGTATTGGCATAGCTCCGCCAGTCATCCGGGTGAACCCGGGAAGTTATATCAACGGGGTCGCTCCAGCTCTTTCCATTATCTACTGAAGTCCTGTACCATACTTCGCGTTGTCCGTTGCCCTTTCTTACCTCTCCCTCCTGTGCGTTACCTGTATTGTAAAAAAGGAAGATACGTCCCTGCGGATAGTTCGGGTCAGTGACGTCCACCACAGGGGCTGCATTACCTGCCTGCCGGTCGCCATTGTCAGCCACCACCTGCAAAGGCTCCCATGTCCTGCCCTTATCCCTGCTTCGCCGCATGACGATATCGATATTCCCGTAATCACTCGATCCATCGACACGACCTTCGCAAAAAGCCAGCAAGTCCCCGTTGGGCAGGCCGATGATGGCGGGGATACGGAAGCTTTTGTATCCTTCTGTTCCTGAAACGAATACAGGGACCTTTTGTGGTTGGGCGGCCAGCATTATGGAGGTGAAAAGCGTCAAAAAGATCATGGAAATATGCTTCATAGTATGTTCAATTTAAACGTGGAAGCAGGCAACCCGTCCGTGTTGACCAGGTTGGCGTCGGTGTAAGGCTGCCATGCGTAATAAAGTGTCGACGGTCTTTCTTTTACAACCATGATCACGGTATCTCCGCGGATAAAAGCAGGCGCAGCCGTCACGCCGTCAAAAGAAAAACCTCTCAGCGATGCGCCATCGGAAGCATGTAACCCCTTCGCATATCGGAAATGGATAGTGACGGTATCCTGATGATATATGGCTTTCAATGGCAGCGGACCGGAAGGGAGGATCTGCTCGCCATACAGATCGTGGAGCGCCCATCTCGCCAGTCTTTCGCCCACGGCTTTTTTGTCGGTGGGATGGACATTGTCACGGAAACCGATGTCGCTGCATACGGCCATGCCGCTGTTGGGAATATCCTTTAGCAGCTTTCGCTGGCCATCCCTGAAAAGAGGCCAGTAGCGGCTTTTATAATGCGCGGTGTCGATGGACGACAGCTGTACCCAGTAAAAGGGCAGATGGGGCTGCCGCCACTTCTTTCGATAATCGTTCACCATTGCCTGCTGCAGCCTGGGGTATTCTTCCACTCTTTCAGGTTCCTGGGCATTACTCTCTCCCTGGTACCAGATTATCCCTTTGACAGGCAGGGGCAGCAGCGGTTCGATCCCTTCTTTAAAAGCAAAGCCTGGTTTGTAGGCATGGTTGGGACCGGCGGTGTCGATGCTCTTCCTGCCCAGGTTCTGAAGTCCTCTTTCCCGCACCCATTGTGGAAGCGACCCGTTCCCGAGCCAGTTGCCCGCAAGTTTTCCGGGGAATTTCTTTAGCGCATCCCTGCTCATAAAAGTTTCAATAGGGCATCCACCGATGGCCAGATGGATCAGCCCAATGGGAATATGCTCTCTGTCGACGATCATTTTGCCGAAGTAATAGCCTACTGCGCTCATGGTCTTTACGGATAGGCTGTCACAGGGAAGCCAGGTTCCCTGGTAGAATTTTCCTGCTGTGAGGCGCTGCACCATGGAATCTGTATAGGGGGTGGCGTAGGTATCCTTTCCGATGTAGGTGGGGTTATACAGGCGGATCAAGGGCCGGCCTGTTTCCGTCTTCTCCTGTGCAAAATGCATTTCACTTTTCATGGGGAACTCCATATTGGACTGCCCGAGACAAAGCCAGACGTCGCCGATGAGGATGTTGTCAAGACGGATGTCCTCGTTACCCGAGACAATGGACAATGTGCGTCCGGTGCTGTCGGCTTGCTGAGCAGGATAATAAAGGTCCCAGGTGGAATCTTTGCCTACAATGGTCGTGGCATGCAAATGCCCCAGTTTGCCTGTCAGCTTTTTCCCCGGCACACCCTTCCCCCAGATATGAACAGGGAGGCCCCGCTGGAGGACCATATTATCCGTGAAAATACCGGCCAGCTGCAGATGCGCGACAAGAAGAGCTACGAGTTTCATATCAATTCATCTTTTAGATCATTTGTTGCCGGCTTTAGAAAATACAGCTGCAGGATCATGGCCAGCAGCACCACTGTTGCCAGCAGGGAAAAATCCCTTCCCAGATGTCCTGCATCCGTGGACTTTCCCAGCCAGTCCGTTATAAAAGCACCTGCAAATACGCCGGTCATATTCATGAGACCATAGCCTGTGGCACGTTGATAAGGTGCTACAAACTGGCAAAGTATGGGCATGTTACCTGCATCGATCATACCAAACCCAAAACCAAAACCGACGGCGGCCGCGATCACGGTCACAAGGGAATGGCCATAACCTAACAGCAGCAGGGAAGGGATGGTCAGCCCAAGACCGATGGCACAGACATACACCCGTCCCCGGACATTGGTTTGTACCCAACGATCGGATAATATCCCACCGGATATGACCCCGGCAAATGATGCGGCGGCTATGGTGATGGTGGCCAAGGGACCGGCAGCGGACATCGTCAAGTGCAGATTGGATGCAAAAAGCGTGGGAAGCCAGTTCTTTGCGGCCCAGCCGGGCAGACTGATCACGGCGAAATAAAAAAGGATTACCCAAAAAGAAGGGGTGGTCAACAAAGTACCAAGTCCGGCAAGGGATCGATGGCGGCGGGGCGTGCCGGACCGAGGCGGCGCCCGTAGAAACAAGAGCAGTATCCCTGCATAGGCGATACCGATAAGCCCGAATACATGAAAAGTAGACTGCCAGGACCACCGCGCCGCAATGGTCGCACCAAACCCACCCAGCGCCTGTCCCAGATAAAGCCCTGTCATATGTACACCCACGGCCAGGCTGCGGGTACGCGACGGGTGATAATCGGCTATCAGCGAAAGTCCCGCGGGGAGGTACAAGGCTTCGCTAACCCCCATGACACCCCGCAGCCAGTACAGCTGCCGGAAGGTGGTGGCATAGCCCATTGCAAGCACGACACCGCTCCATACAAAGAGACTGGCTACTATCAGCATCTTACGATTGACCCTGTCGGCAATGATGCCGGACAAGGGGCTCATCAAGCCATAGACCCAGAGGAATATGGCCATCAGGTATCCAAACCAGGCAGCAGACTGCAGTTCGGGGATATCCGCCTGCATAGTGGGACGCAAGGTGGACAGCATTTGTCTGTCCAGGTAATTCAGCAGGGCAACCATCCATAACAGCCCTACCACCACCCAGGGATATTTTGTTTCTCTATTCATCTTTGATCACGGCCATTAATATCTGCGATGTACGTACACCTGCCCGTATCTCCCCACCGGGGATCACGATCCTGTCCCCCCATTGGAATACCGTTGTCGTCACGGGCGAGGGAAAGGGTATGTCACCCGCGACGGACCATCTGTCCTTCAAAATGTCATACATCAATATTTCCTTGCTAAAGCCCGGGTGCGTCTGTTGCAAGGCTGTCTTTTGCCGTATAAGCTCCTGTTTGCGGCCGGGATCTTTTTCAGCGGCGATTGCGACGATCAATTCTTCCGTCCGGTGGAATGTTTCGCCCTTGTCACCGCCGAAAAGGAAGAGTTTGTCGTTATCAGTCATGATACCTGTACCGGCGGATAACGGATAGGGAAGTGACTGACGCTGCGACCAATTGTTCGTTACAGGATCGTAAGAATATACGGCGGAGGAGAGGTCGCTGATGCCATCCGGGTCCTTTTTACGACCGCCGGCCAGGTAAAGATGGCCGTGACTGCCGGCGAGCACGGCGTGTGATAAGGGTTTGGGTAAGGGTTGCAGGGGCCGCCATGCCAGGTCTTCCAGGTAGTAGAATTTATCGGAGACGTTTGCGGCGGTTTCGCCTCCTGCCACATAGATGTGTCCGTTCAGCATGCCGGCCGATGCATTGGTCAGGGGAAGGGGGAGATCAGGCAGGGGTTCGACACGAACGCGTGTCCCATCCCATATCATCCGCCATACTTTTTTCGAAGGTCCGTGCTCATTCTCGCCGCCCACGCATACGACGCCCTTTTCTGTGGTGACGCAGGCACTGTAAGCCATCGGCTCCGGAAGGTGCTGATCGCCCCGCACCAGCCATTCGTACCCTTTCAATGGGTGACGGGTCAGTACATAAATGCCGTCATAGTACTTCTTTTTGCCGCCCTCCCAGGGCATACCTTTTGGAAAATTGGTGCCGCCTGCTATCAATACACAGTCATGACCGACACCGGCCAAGGCGCCGGCGAGCCCTGCCGTCACCGGTATCTGTGCAGGCGATGACCATGTAAAACGCGGGTCCGGCGGCATCGATAATTCCCTGGACAACAGTCCCGGCCAAATCGCCATGGATAAAAACGTTTTCCTGTTCATAATTATCTCTCTCTGTGCATGGTCTCCCGTATCCGGCTGCGGAAAGCGTCAAAACCCAATGCCTCGACGTCCTTTTTAAACAGCTGCCA
>DASZVM010000547.1:0-7356 GCA_035547295.1 Puia sp.
TAGGAGAACTGGACCCCTCTTCCATGTTCAGCAAATTGATGGCGTACATCAGCCAGGGACAGAGCGTATGGAGAAGACTGCCGGAGACCTTTATCAAATTCCATTTCCCGGATCTTGTTTATGAAGTGACGGCGGGAGAAGCTAACCAGATCAGGAAATTAACCGGATTGTTCCCCGAAGAAGAGGAGAATATAGCGGCATATTACAGGGACGTAGCATCCATTACACGATGGTACCGGAATTATACAACAGAGTCGGCAACAGGGAATATGGAAAGATTGCAGGGGCTGATGGACCTGGAGCCGGGTCGGCTGGCTATGATGACGACGGAAGAATACCTGCGCTATCGTTTTTCAAATGCGAAGCTGCGCAGCCTCATCGCCAGTCATTGGACGGATTATGGCCTGCCGCCCAGCCTCAGCGCTTTTTTAAAACATGCTATCCTGGTGAATAACCATAAGGAAGGCGTCTATTACCCGGAGCTGGGATCGACACATCTCATTGGGTCGATCGTAAAAAGTATCGAGGATGCAGGTGGCAAGCTCAAACTCAACACCCTGGTAAAAGAGATCAGGTACGAGCGTAACAGGGCCAGTGAAATGACTGTGATCGACAAACTCACCTCACAAGAGACGATCATCATGGCCAGGGCTTTTGTCTCAGGGATAGGCATTATCAACACGTACACGAAATTGTTGGATAAGCGCCTGGTGGGTGATCAGCTGCGGTCGCTGGGGGATCTCAGCCGGCATGGGGTAAGCTTTGTCAGTCTGTTCGCTACGCTGAAAGACAACCCGGAGATCATCGGCGCCGACGCTTCCCTTTCGTGGGTGTACCCGGGTTATGATCATGAAAGAAATTTTTATGATAGGGACAAGCTGGACAGGGGATGGGTTTCGCAGTTCTCCATCTCATTTCCGTCCCTGAAAAAGAGCGATGGGTTCAGGCACACGATGAAGATCAATTCCCTGGCGGATATATCCATGTTTGATGGCGAGTGGGATAAAGAGAGAATAGGCAAAACCCTTCTGGCCGCGGCGGAAAAAGTATATCCCGGACTGACGGATCTCATCGGTTCCTGGGACCTGTACACACCCTTGTCCGCGAGGCGGGATACCCAGCATCACAACGGGAATATCTTCGGAGTGCCCGATACGCCTCAACGTTTCAGGAACCCTGACTTCTCCTGTTACACTCCCCTGGAGAACGTCTATCTCACAGGATGCGATATCACTACATCCGGCATCTATGGGGCCGTCCTCAGCGGAGCGTTGACCGCCACGGCCATCTTTAAGGATAAAAGATTCTTCCTGAATATTATCCAGGCCGTGGAAAAGTACGGGACAGCAAAAACTGAAGTGCCGGTATGAGAACGCTATTATTATTACTGTTGCTGTCTGCCGTCCTCCCGGCAAGAACACAAACCCTGGTAACAGGGAAAGTCAGGGACAAAAATGGCGGCGCCATTGCCGGAGCAAGCGTATTTATCAAAGACAGCTACGATGGTACGACCTCGTCGGATGAAGGGGCTTTCCGGCTGCGAACGACCATGGAAGGCAAACAAACGCTGACCGTGCAATGTATGGGTTACAAAGCAGTGGATACCGCGCTCGATCTGACGAAAGGACCTGCCGATCTTACAGTAACGCTCCACGAGACACATGCGGAACTGGCCCCCATCGTGATCTCCGCCGGCTCATTTGATGCCAGCGACGAACGGAAGGCAGTGGCGTTAAAACCGATGGATATCGTAACCACGGCCAGCGCAGGAGGGGACATCTATGGCGCATTGTCGACCCTGCCCGGGACACAGACAGTGGGTGAGACAGGCAAGCTGTTTGTCCGGGGCGGTGATGAGTACGAGGCAAAGACCTTTATCGACGGTCTGCAGGTGGAATCACCCTATCTCAACAGACTGGACGGTATCCCTGCAAGAGGACGGTTCTCCCCCATGTTATTCTCCGGCACTATGTTCAGCACGGGAGGCTATTCCCCGGAATATGGCCAGGCCCTGTCGGCGGTGGCCCTGTTAAAGACAGATGGAATGCCCGCGGCAAACAAGACCAATATCAATCTGTATTCCCTTGGGTTCGGAATATCCCAGACAAAAAGATTTGACAGCAGCGCCTATATCGCTGCTGTGGATTACAGCAATCTCGGCCCTTATTTCAATGTCGTCAAACAATCCACGGACTGGGTAAAAGCTCCGCAAACCATTTCGGCGACACTGGATGTGATCAACAAACCCCGCTGGGGTGGTTTGAGCAAAACGCTCATATCCTATAACGACGACAGAAGCTCTTTGAATTACCCTTACTATGGGTATAGCTCACCCAATGTGCTGCTATCTCTTTTAAACCATGACCTTTTTGTAAAGAACAGCTACACAGGGCATCTGGCAGGCCGGACCACCATCCAGACAGGACTGGGCTTCAGCTATGACAGGAATGACCTCCACCTGGATAGCATGAAGATAAAAGACAAGCTGATATCGGGTCAGATCAAACTGACGTTCATTACGGATATGGGGAGTAGCGTGAAATTGTCTTATGGCGGGGATCTGTTCTTTAAAGATTTCGCGGAACGGATCAACCTCCCGCAACAGGATTCCAGTCTGCCATATAAGGATGTGCAACATGCGGCCTTTGTGGAAATGGAGTATATGGTGTCGTCAAAACTGGCCTTGCGGGCAGGCGCCCGTGAAGAATACAGCGCGGGCATCGGACAGCTGAGAGTGATGCCAAGGGTATCGGCGGCTTTCAAACTATCGGAGAACAGCCAGCTATCCGCTGCTTTTGGCTCCTTTTATCAGAATCCCCTGTATGCGTATCTGAAGATCACAGACAAGCTGCAGCCCGAGGAAGCCGTTCATTTTATACTGAACTACCAATATAAGATAAAGGACAGGTTGTTCCGGATAGAGGGATTTTACAAAAGCTACAGGGACCTGGTGACCTATAAGATCCTCAACGACCCCAACCCGGAAGACTATGCCAACAAAGGACACGGTTATGCCAGGGGGATCGATATCTTTTACAGGGACAGCAGGTCGATAAAGAACGGGGATTTCTGGATCAGCTATTCCCTGCTGGATACAAAAAAGCTGTACCAGGACTATCTGAAGGAGGCCACGCCCAAGTTCTTTTCGACACATAATTTCCACCTGGTCTACAAACAATGGTTTGCCTCTATCAAGAGCTTTTTGGGGATGACCTTCTCCTATGCGAGCGGACGTCCCTACTACGACCCCAACAAGGCCGCCTATCAGTTCCTTTCCGACAGGACAAAGCCCTACGTAGACCTTAGCATGAATTATTCCTATGATCTGTCGAAGTTCACAAAGATACCCGTCACCTTCTATACCTCGGTGAGCAATATCCTTGGATACAGCAATATCTATGGCTATAACAACGCATATAATTCAACATCCCATACGTACGATCTGATACCTATAATGCCGCAGTCGACAAGGTTCTATCTGGCAGCGATATTTATAAGTCTTTAAAATCATCAAATCATGAAAAAAAGGTTATTGGTTTTGGCCATGACAGTATTGGCCATTGGCCTGCATGCCCAGTCGCGTTATGAACAGGAAATGAAAGGCGCCCTGGATGCGCTGGACAAAGCGGAGAAGCTGCCGGAGTTCAGGGCGGTGGCGAACAGGTTCGAGCTCATCTCAAACGTGGAGAAGGACAAATGGCTCCCCCAATATTATACCAGCTATGTATATACCGTAATGACCTATTTTGACAAGGAGGGCGACAGCCGGGACAAGGCCCTGGATAAGGCCCAGCAGTATCTCGATAAAGTAAAAAAACTCTCCGGGGACAAGGAAGAGATAGACGTCCTTCAGGCGTATATCTATCAGTCCCGCTTCTTTGTGGCGCCTTCTTCCAGGATCAGTCTTTTTACACAGACCTCTACCACCATCGATCAGCTGGTAAAGCAGTATCCCGAGAACCCGAGGGTCAATCTGCTGGAAGGCATACAGCTCTTTCACAAACCTTCCTTTATGGGCGGCGGCGCTTCAAAGGCAAAACCCTTTTTTGAAAAAGCAAACACAAAGTATCAGCACCAGCAGCTAAAAACTCCCCTGCATCCGGGTTGGGGGAAGGAGACCAATGCATATTACCTGGGAAAATGTTAACAATATAAACGTATATATTATGGAAGAGAAGATCATCATATCGGGGCTGGGTGTCTATTGCTCCATAGGAAAGAACATCGAAGAGCTGAAAGAGTCCCTCCTGCATTCGAAACTTGGATTCGACACCGTGGATGAGTTCTGTACGGACGGCTACCGCAACAGGAATGCGGGCGTGGTGAAGAACATCGATCATGTGGAGTCGACCTCCGGATTGCGGGCCAACCTGTTGCTGAAAGCATCCATTTACCAGGCTATCGGGGATTCCGGGATCTTTGAAGGGGAGATCGACAGGAGCCGTGTCTCCATATCGATAGGAACGTCGCTGACAGGGTATGGCGGGTTTGTATCCTGGCTGTTTGAAAGACATTATGCCTCCAGGAATGATCACTATGAATCTTCCCTGAACGAGCATATGAAAGTGGATTATCTGGAATCCATCATCAATATACCGGGTCAGCTGCTGGCTACCGAGATCGCCATGGAGTATGGCATATCGGGTGTCCTTTCTTCCTCCATCACCGCCTGCAGCGCCAGCGGGAATGCCATTGCCGTGGGGATAGATACGATCAGGAACGGTTTTGCAGATGTAGTGATCGTCGGAGCTGTAGACCCCTTGTCGGAGCTGACCTATATGGGTTTCCATACGTTGAGGGCCATGGCTCCCGAACAGCCAAAGCCATTGGATGAGAACAGACAGGGTCTGCTGATCGGAGAAGGATCGGGCTGCATCATCCTGGAAAGCGAATCGCATTTCCTGAAAAGAGGCGGAAAACGTTATGCGGAAGTGGCAGGCTATGGACTGGCCAACGACGCCTTTCATGCCACACAGCCGCACCCGGAGGGAGAAGGGGGCGTAGTAGCCATGACAACGGCTTTGCGGGATGCAGGCATCCCTGCCGACAAGATACAATATATCAATATGCATGGGACGGGCACGCGGCATAACGACCATGCGGAGCTCAAGGCCATTCAACGGGTGTTTGGTCAACGGCTGAACAGCATCCCCATCAGCTCATCCAAATCCATGATCGGTCATACGCTGGGCGCCGCGGGATGCATAGAGGCCGTCATCTGTATCGTGGCTTTATACAACGGGTTCCTGCCCCCGAGCCTGAATTTCGAGACTCCCATCGATGGGTTCGATTACCGGGTGGCGACAGAGCCGGAAGAGATGGAACTGGACACCGTAATGAACAACTCCTTTGGCTTTGGAGGGAACGGGGCTTCATTTATTTTTAGAAAATGAGGGAGGAACTGACCATGGATACGAAAAATGTAAGAACGAGACTGCTGATAGGACAGCTTTCAAAGGTTTTCACGAACAAATGTTCCGTGGATCTTAAGGACATCAGGGACCTGCGTCCAAAGAAGGTGCTGGTGATCGCCCCTCATGCGGACGACGAGGTCATCGGATGCGGCGCCGCCATCGAACATTTTGTAAAGAAAGGCATAGAGGTGTGCGTGCTCATCGTTACAAAGGAGAGCGACCGGTCCATTGCAAAAACGTATCAATATGTCCCCGAACAACGGGTGGAAGAAAGCTACGAAGCAAAGTCCATCCTTGGATATCATGAGCTGCTGTATTTCGATTTCCCGGAATTAAAGCTTCCATCGGACAAAGACCTGCAGGACCGGTTCTGCGAAGAGCTGACCACCCTGATAGAAACAAGGAGACCGGACTGCATCTTTATACCCAATGTGAATGAAATGCATCCTGATCACCGGATCATAGGACAGCTGAGCCTGCTTGCCATCTCCGGGAGCATCAATGAGCAAAGGCTGAAAAGGCCGGCGATGGTGATCTATGAGATCTGGGGACCCGTCCAGATGAATTCCTATCTGGAGATCTCGGAGGAGGCTTATTCAAAAAAGATCAGGAGCATCCATTGTTATAAATCCCAGATGTGCTCCGTGGACTATGAGCAGATAATCCGGTTCATCGGCAACAGCAGGGGGACAGATCTCCGGCAGATAGGTACTAAAGGCGTGCATATCGCTGCCGCAATGGCAGAGGCGTACGAGCTTCACGGGGTGAATGACTTCTAAAATTTTTCGAATATGTTCAGCATACTTATCTGCAGCTATAATAAGGCACGAACACTACGGGCAGTGTTGACGAATCTCAACAGATGGGCCCATCGGCAGCACAGACCTTTTGAAGTCGTCGTCATCATCGACGGCTCGACGGACGACACGATCCAGATGATCGAAGATATCCGTCCAGGGTACACGCTCAGGTATTTCTATATAGGACACTCGGGCCTTTCCGAAGCAAGGAATGCAGGTATCAGACAGTGCCGGGGTGAGTATGTCGTCTTTTGTGATGATGACGTGCTGTTGCATCCGGATTATCTTGAGAGACTTTATCTGTCTGTAGAGCGCCATCCAACAAAAGTGCATATCGGCAACCTGATGAACATCGGCAAGGAATGGTCCCGCGGTATCATTGACGACCTTATCGATCAGGGCACAACGGAACATGAGACATTTGTCCACATGCAGGAGCCGCATATCTTTTTTGACGCATCAAAAAAGCTGTTCCATTTCCAGGACAATTATGAAGAATTCAACCCGGCATCCTGGTGGGCCGTCGTCACGGGCGGAAATTTATGCATCCCCAGACGTTTCTTCGAGGCCTATGGCTATTTCGATGGGAATATCAAGGGCTGGGGGCCGGAGGATGCAGACTTATGTTACCGGTTTTTTAAACATGGAGTCAAGGCCGTCTGGAACAGGGACTGTCTGCTGTACCACCTGGATCATCCCCGGAATGCAGATGCCCTGCTGGAATCGATGACAAGGAACGCCGTATATTTTATAAAGAAGTACAGGAAGCCCCGGGAACTGTATGCGTATTTGAACTTTACCAACGGGAAAATATCGTTAAAGGAATTTAATGATCTGTGCAGCGAGCTCTTTGATATGGAAAAGGTGGATGTCCCCTCTTTCTCCATGAGCATGAAAGATTATTCGGGGAAAGAGCAGTTTTTAAAATTATGATCCATGACATTAACAGAAACGTATAAAAAGAACTATTTACCAGGTTTTGATTGCAGGATGACCACTTTCCGGAATAATCTGGCCTTTTATGGGAACAATCTGTCCAATGGAATGATCCTGGGGTTGTCAGGCTGTTTGTCCTTTATCTATGCGACGCCTTCGGAGAACAGGATACCCTATTATACCATCCTTGGCGTGACGGACCAGAC
>DASZVM010000548.1:0-5298 GCA_035547295.1 Puia sp.
GCACTTATCGCATGGGTGGGGATAACAGCCAGGCTCAGGCGGATGAATATCCCAAACACACGGTTACAGTAACGGGATTCTGGATGGACAAGACAGAGGTCACGAACGCCCAGTTCGCCGCCTTTGTAAAAGCCACCGGCTATATCACCATCGCGGAACGCAAGCCTGACTGGGAAGAGATGAAAAAGGACCTTCCTCCCGGCACCCCCAAGCCGGATGAAAGTCTCCTGGTCCCGGCATCGCTGGTCTTTACCCCTCCTTCGCATGCTGTCTCGCTGGATGATTACAGCCAGTGGTGGTCATGGAAACAGGGGGCCAGCTGGCGGCACCCTCACGGACCGGGCAGCGATATAAAAGGGAAGGAGAACTACCCTGTCGTACAGGTATCCTGGATGGATGCCATCGCTTATTGCCGGTGGGCAGGCAAGCGGCTTCCTACCGAGGCGGAATGGGAATATGCGGCAAGGGGTGGCTTGAAGGAAAACGTCTATCCCTGGGGGAACGAGCCGGTGACAACAGGGCATCAAAAAGGCAACTTTTGGGAAGGGCATTTCCCGGACAAGAATACAGAATCGGATCATTTTTATTTTACGGCGCCCGTAGGCTCTTTTTCACCCAACGGATACGGGCTCTACGATATGGCGGGCAATGCCTGGGAATGGTGCGCTGATTATTACGATTACAATTATTACAAGACATCGGATAAAGCTGTCGACCCCAAAGGACCGGCAAAAAGCTATGATCCTGACGAACCCTTTGCCCGTAAGCGTGTGATCAGAGGCGGGTCATTTCTTTGTAATGAGTCCTATTGTACAGGCTACAGGGTGTCAAGACGAATGAAGACCACGGAGGACAGCGGCCTCGAACATCTGGGCTTCAGGTGTGTCAGCAGTAAATAACTGACAATTCAGCATAGCAAATTGCAAATTTTTTAGATTCCGGGAACCCGGAAAAAATATACAATTGCATACTTGCTATGAAAAATTTAAAAACACGTCTTCGACAGGGAGATACGCTACACGGATGCTGGCTGAACCTTGGCAGCCCGCTGACAGCAGAGATCGTCGGATTGTCAGGATTCGACTGGGTATTGATAGATCTTGAACATGGGGCCGGGACGGAAAAGGATGTGCTGCACCAGCTGCAGGCCCTTGAACATACCCCGGCAGCGGCGGTAGTAAGGATCGAAAGCGGTCAACGGCAAAGGATCCACCGGATCCTGGACCTCGGCGCAGAGGGCATCATGATCCCCCGGATCAGCAATGCGGCAGAGGCCGCGGCCGTGGCAAGCGGGCTCCGCTATCCGCCGGACGGCAGCAGAGGCATCGCAAAAATGGTCCGTGCCAGCGGATTTGGCCAGCATTTCCCCGATTACTTCAAAAATGGGAAGGACGACATCCTGGGTGTCGTGCAGATCGAAACCGCCGAAGTGCTCAACCACCTGGATGCGGTGGCGGCACTGGACGGCATCGACGTGCTGTTTATCGGTCCTTCGGACCTTTCCATGGAGCTGGGGATCTTTGGTCAGCTGGATCATTCTCTTTTCAAGGATGCGGTAAAGGCAACGGTGAACGCGGCTCAAAAAGCAGGTAAAGCAGCTGGCATACTGATACCGGACCCCAATGATCAGAAGAAGTATCATGAAATGGGTATCCGTATGATCGCCTGCGGGGCTGACGGCACCTTTGTGGGAGAAGGGGCACGGAACATGGCAAAAAAATTGAAAACCCTGTTTCCATGACCTTACCTTCCTTTATCACGGACCCGCTCACCATACTATTTATCGGTATCGTCATCGTGGTTGGCGGTATCATAGGGCTTAAATTACATCCCTTTCTTGCCCTCCTGCTGGGAGCGCTGGTGGTGGCGATCATGACCCCCGGGAACAAGAGCATCGGGGAAAGGATAGCGCTTGAATTCGGCAACACCTGCGGGAAGCTGGGCATCCTTATCGCCATGGCAGCCATCATTGGAAAGTGCATGCTGGAGAGCGGCGCGGCTGAAAGGATCGTTCGTTCTTTGCTAAAGCTTACGGGCATCGACAAAGCGCCGCTGGCATTTTTAGCCGGAAGCTTTTTTATAGGCATCCCTGTTTTTTTCGATACGGTGATCTTTCTGATGGTCCCCCTGGCAAAAGCGATGACCATGCGTGTCGGTAAGAATTACCTGCTTTTTATCCTCGCTATCATGGCTGGGGCGTCCATGGCCAATTCTCTCGTCCCGCCTGCCCCTGGTCCCTTGTTCCTCGTAGGTGTCATGCAGATACCCATCGGGATGATGATGATGGGCGGTTTTTTGCTGGGGCTTATCACTATCTCTACGGGCTATATTTTTGCCCTGTATGCCAACCGGAAATGGCCGATACCGCTGAGGGATTCGTTGGATGCCCGGCTGGAGGACATACGGATAGCCTCTTTAAAAGAGGATAAGCAGCTCCCTCCCCTATGGTCCTCGCTTCTGCCCGTCCTGATCCCCCTCGTGTTTATTTGCATCAATACGGCGCTGACCTCTTTTTCATCTGCTCATGGTTCTACCCCATTTATGGATGGGCTGATCCGTCTGCTTGAATTTCTTGGTGATAAATATATTGCATTGGGCGCCGGCGGTCTGGCCGCCCTGCTCCTGCTGGCCCGCCAAAAGAAGCCAGGCAGGGAAGGGATGACCTCTTTTGTACAGTCGGCATTGATGAGCGGGGGTGCCATTATCCTGATCACGGCGGCAGGCGGCACTTTTGGAGGCATGCTCCAGCACAGCGGTATCAGCCAGCGGATCGCGGAAATGACAAGAGGATACCAGATGACGCTGATCCCCCTGGCATTCCTCGTGGCGGCAGTGGTCCGTACGGCGCAGGGTTCGGCTACGGTAGCGGTGATCACGGCCTCGGGGATGTTATCCGGCATGGCTACCCATGGTCACCTGGCCTATCATCCCCTGTACCTGGGTCTTGCCATCGGCTGCGGATCGAAGCTGGTGCCCTGGATGAATGACGCGGGTTTCTGGATCGTCTGTAAGATCAGCAACCTTACGGAAAGAGAGGCTTTGAAGACCATCGCGCCCATGCAGACGATCATGGGTGTCGCAGGACTTATCGTCATCCTTGTTGCCGCGAGGATACTGCCATTGATCTGAACTTTAAAACCAATATAACTATCGCTCGATTATGGAAAAAACAGGATTCATCGGATTGGGTATCATGGGCAAGCCCATGGCCCTGCATTTACTGAAAGCGGGATACCCTGTATCCGTGCTTGAAAAGAACAAGGCTTCCGCAACGTTGGTGGCTGCCGGCGCCCGCTCGTACCCAACACCTGCGGCTGTTGCTGAGGATTGCGATGTGGTGATCACGATGCTGCCGGATTCACCGGAGGTGGTGGAAGTCGTTTCCGGAAAGGACGGGGTATTGGAAAGCATCCGGAAAGGGTCGCTGTTTATCGACATGTCCACCATCGCTCCGGCGACGGCAAAGAACGTATATGAATGGATGCGGCAACGGGGGGTAGAAGCCCTGGACGCGCCGGTGTCAGGTGGTCAGACAGGGGCAGAGAACGCAACGCTTTCCATTATGACAGGCGGGACGGAGGAGGCTTTTCGACGTGCCCTGCCCCTGCTGCAGGTCATGGGAAAAAATATCGTGCACATCGGTGGTCCCGGATCAGGGCAAATGACAAAGGCATGTAATCAAATGATCGTTGGGATGACGATACAAGCCGTGGCCGAGGCGTTCACCCTGGCCCGGAAAGCGGGCGTGAACCTGGAAAAAATGAGAGAGGCCCTTCTGGGAGGTTTTGCCCAAAGCCGTATCCTGGACCTCCACGGAAAAAGGATCATCGAAAGGAATTTCCAACCGGGTTTTAAGATAAAGCTGCACAGAAAAGATATGAATATCGCCCTGGAGGCGGGCAAGGAATTTTCCGTTCCCCTGTATGGTACTGCCCTTGTAGCTGAACATATGGACGCATTGCTGGCACAGGGAAAAGGAGGGTCGGACCATAGCGCCATCGCCTTGCTGATAGAACAATTGGCAGGCATATAAACAAACAATGACAATGAGTACGATCAAAGAGATGATCATTACCCCGATAGCCATCGCGGATCCTCCCCTGTTGAATGCGGCGGGTCTGCACGCGCCCTATGCCCTGCGTACCATCGTAGAGCTGATAACGAACGACAATATCTCGGGCATCAGCGAGATCCCGGGGAATATCGATATCGATGCGGCGCTGGCAACGGCCAGACAGCTGATCATCGGCAAGGATCCGTTACAGATGAACATCATGCGGCATATGCTGGAGAATGCTTTTGGTAAAGAGACGGCAGTCCAGCGGGGTGATGCTCCCTGGGACCAGCGAAAGCTGGTACATGTCTTCAGCGCCATAGAAGTGGCCTGCCTGGATATTGCCGGTAAGGTCACCGGGCTGCCGGTGGCAGAGCTCCTGGGTGGAAGGATGAGAGACCGGGTCCCTTTTTCCGCTTATCTTTTTTATAAGTATGAAGGTGCAGGAGGAAAATGGGGATCTGAGCAGGACCCTGCTGCCAAAGGATGGTCCGCTGCCCGCCAGGCAAAAGCATTGGATCCCGCGGGGATCGTCGACCAGGCAAAGGCCATGTGCAGGGAATTCGGATTCCAGTCCATAAAATTAAAAGGTGGTGTCTTTGAGCCAAGGGCAGAGGTGGATGCGATGCATGCGCTGCGGGAAGCATTCGGCCCCGATGTGCCTTTGCGCATCGATCCCAATGCGATATGGAAGGTGGATACGGCTATTCAATATGGCCGGGAAATGGAAGGGATGCTCGAATACCTGGAAGACCCGGTGAGAGGCCAGGAAAATATGGCAACGGTAAGGAAGGCCCTGCGCACTCCGCTGGCCACCAATATGTGCACCACTTCTTTTGATGACATACCCGGCAGCATCTCTCTTGGTTCGGAAGATATCATTCTCAGCGATCATCATTTCTGGGGGGGACTACGTACGTCCATGGAGCTTTCCAGGATCTGCGAAACATTTGGCCGTGGTCTTTCCATGCATTCCAACAGCCACCTGGGCATATCCCTGGCAGCGATGGTGCATCTGGGCGCAGCCATACCTCATCTGCCTTATGCGCTGGACACGCATTATCCATGGCAGTCCGACGAGGTGATCACGGGAGGGCGGTTCAAATTCGAGGAAGGGGCGGTGATGGTGCCGCGTGAACCGGGATTGGGTGTCGAGCTGGACAGGGAGGCGCTGGCCAGGCTGCACCAGGATTACCTGGCTTGCGGTCTCACCAGACGGGACGATCAGGCGGAAATGCGAAAGG
>DASZVM010000549.1:0-12680 GCA_035547295.1 Puia sp.
TCTGTCGGGGGTGGTGAGCAAGTACATCGGAGAGACGGAAAAGAATCTGCGTCGTGTATTCGATGCAGCGGAAGACGGTGGCGCTATCTTATTTTTCGACGAGGCGGATGCATTGTTTGGAAAGAGAAGCGAGGTGAAGGACAGCCATGACAGATATGCGAATATCGAGATCAATTACCTGCTACAGCGAATGGAAGCATACAATGGGCTGGCGATACTGGCTACGAATAAGAAAAGTTCCATGGATGAGGCTTTTATCCGGCGGCTCCGTTTTATTGTCCAGTTCCCTTTCCCGGGATTCAAGGAGCGGAAGCTGATTGCGCAAAAAGTATTTCCCGCGGGTGTTCCAAAGGGGCAGCTGGATTATGACCGGCTGGCTGCCCTGAACCTTACGGGCGGGAGCATCAATAATATTGCCATCAATGCTGCTTTCAGGGCGGCGGAAGAGGGAGGAAAGGTGACGATGCCGATGATCCTATCGGCTGCGAAGGCGGAGTTCCAGAAGATGGAGCGGCCGATCAAAGAGATCGATTTTTTATGGAATGAATAATTTATATGTTATGGATAACCGGGACATTCCCGATTGGGATATACAGATCGACAGGATCGTTATCGAAGGCATGGTGCTGACGTCCTTTCAACGGCAGCAATTGAGAATGTCGCTGGAGGAGGAGCTGGGGCGGTTATTTGAGGGGAAGGGTATACCGGGTAATATGAGGAATATCCGGGGGAAGGTCACGGGAGCTCCGATAGAGCTGGGAGAGAAAGCTGCGCCGGTGCAGTTGGGCAAACAGGTGGCGGCCTCTGTATACAGCAGCCTATCGGGTGAATAAGCATCGTATCTCATGGAAAAGGTTTCGGCAGCACCCATTCCAATGCCTGTATCTCAAACGGTGAATACGGAGAGCGGCCAGCGGGTGGATGAGCAGGAATATGCCGCGGTCATTGGATCGGCGCATGGGTATGATGCTACTTTTTCGGATGGGAGGGGATTTGATCTGACCGGTGTGCCCCCACGGTCTGACGGTGCGGCGAGAACGGAAGGATTGATCGTGGATGACGCTATACCGGAATTACGAAAGGGACAGATGAGCAAGAGCCGGTTCCTTCGGTTGTTGCGGGAGGGTATAACGAAGGCGATCGAGCCTGTATTGGCAGGAGTAGGGCGGACCACGGAGGAGTGTCCCTATTTAAATTACTGGCTGGGTCTTTACCAGCAAAAAGATGCGGAGCATATCGAGCGAGCGGTGAGGAAGTATGCGCCGGATAGCATCCGGGCCCGGACGGCAGAACAGTATATCGACGTTGTAGCGGGAAGGGCTTTACGATCGGCGGAAATATGGGCATTGACGGGGACGCTGAGCGGGATACCGGACGGGGTGCCTGTTACGCTGCCCGGCCGGGAGGAACTGGTGGATACGTTGAAAGAACATGAGCTGGCGCATGCCGTCGGGTATAAGGCTTTGGGACGGGACGCCGAAAAGACGACTGCCGGTGTGATGAGCGGGCTGTGGGCGGGGGTAAAGGGAATGACGCGAAGGGCTTTGCCTGCGTTACGATCAGGGTTGAGATTACAGCGGTGCGGAGCGTCACCAAATAAAGAAGTAAGGACGGCGCCGGCCGCACCTGCGGCGCCTGATCCCTGTCCGACGAGCGTGGTGCTGGAAAGCGTGCAGGATATGACGCCGGGAGGGCTTGCGATGGGATACCGGACGGGATATGGAATTGTCTCTGTGATGCATTTGCTTCCGGATTCGGTGGATTGGAGCGGGGCCCGGGTTTTTGAAAGGGTAAGCCAGGCAAGCAGCACTTGTCCCGATGCCTGGCAGATGTGTAATCCGGCAACGATACCTATTCCCATCAACCAGCCGCGGCATTCCACTGTATTGGGAGAGCTGCCTGCCAGGAGGAACCGTTTCTATGATTTCCATACAACGCGCTGGAATGGGAGCCGTCTGCATGACAGCACGCAAAATCCTACGGGAATGAATGAATGTACGGTGGTATGTGATCAATCGTATGTGTGCGGGGAAAGGGTCCTGGGCAATTTCCGTATTACCCGGCATTTTAGTAAAGATGTGCGTAACGGACGGGATATCACGGTGGTCAATACCACGAAGACGGCTGTGCCATAAGAGGAGAAAAAATTTATACAGGGTCGTGAAAAAGAAATTTACATGAACCGAGTAGTTTCAGCGAACCAGGGTTTCAAACCGCCGGGTGTGGTGGCTAAGAGCGAGCAGTCGGCCAGCCAGGCGATGCAAATGCCTGCTTCTTTGCCGGCAGAGAATGGCTTTGACCTTACGCTGGTGCCTGTTCGTCCGTTGCTGCATACGGCTCCGCGGATACAGTGTTGTGCTGCCGATGGAGGCGGCTGCTCCTGTCCGAAGTGTCAGGAGGCGGCCAGCGAAAAGGAATTCCAGGAGAATGATGAAGAAGGGATCAGTGAGATCGGTGAAGCTGTGTCCGGGGGAAGTGGTGTCAGTGAGGTTGCGTCCGATGAAGGGGCTGTCAGCGAGGCGGCGTCTGAGGGAAGCGGAGCCAGTGAGACCGCATCCGGAGGGGGCGATGTGAGTGGAGTCTCGTCCGAAGAGAGCGCTGTCAGTGAGGCCGGTGGATCTGCGTCCGGGGGAAGCGCTGTCAGTGAAGCCGCACCCGGACAAAGCGGACCTGGGGCAGAGCCGGAGGTTTCGGTCTCACCCCTATCACCGGAAGGTGCGGGGGATACAGCGGCCACTGCGGATCACACCAGTCCGAACCTGATCGTGGATGATTCCACGTCCGAGCTGCATACGGGGCAGATGAAGAAGATGCAGTTCCTGCAGCAGCTGAGAGAGGGGATATGCAACGGCATCGATCCTGTGCTGGCCCAGGCGGGCAGGTCCAGCGAAGGCTGTCCGTATCTGAATTACTGGCTGGGTCTTTACCAACAAAAGGATGCGGCTCATATCGAGCAGGCGGCGAGAAAATATGCGCCAGGTACCGCCGGCGCCAAAACGGCGGAAGAATATATCTCGATGATTGTTGAAAGAGCTGTGAGGGCGGCGGAAATATGGGTTACTACGGGCAAGCTTAGCGGTGTGCCCGAGGGGGTGCCTACAACTATCCCGGGTCAGCCTGCCCCGGAAAATGCGGGTGGAGGGATGAGGGTGCAGGCCAAGGCAAGGGATGGTGGTATGAAAAAGGCGGATGATCCGCAGGCCATTCAAGAAGAGCTGGGATCAGGGCAGCCATTGCCGGCGGATGTACGCGAGCGAATGGAATCTGTTTTTGGGACGAGCTTTGCTCATGTGAAGACGCATACGGATGCAACGGCGGCGCAGGTTTCCGACCGGGTGAATGCGCGTGCCTTTACGGTGGGGAACCATGTGGCGTTTGGGAACGGTGAATACCAGCCGGGGACGATGCTGGGGGATGCGTTGATCGCTCATGAGCTGGCGCATGTAATCCAGCAGGACAGCCCCGGTGGAACGGTGGCTGGCGATGGTACAGGTGATGGTAATTATGATGCATTGGAACGGGATGCCGACAGATCGGCGGCAAGCACCATCGCATCTTTATGGCACCGGTCGGCAAGCAGTCTGGGCAATATAGCTCAAAATGCCATTCCCCGTATGCGATCGGGGCTGCGGCTCCAGCGTTGCGGAGGCGATTCAAAGCCAAAACCGCCTCCGGGACCCGCAGGTCCTTGCAAGCCTACGCTCAAATCCATGGCTGCGGCTAAAACGGGGACCATCGCGATGACAACGGCGTGGTCCGGTAATTGCGAAATGGCTTTTGGCTCGCCTTCTGCCGCGGGGATGACTACTACGGCTGAAGTGGATGTGCCTGCGGGATGTACGGGAAAACTGGAACTTGTCCAGCTTGTCAAAACATGCCGTCAATATACGAACCCTCCGGCCGCGGCAGGCGGCGCGGATACGGACACGAGACTGAAAAGTACCGATTATGTACTCGATACGACCGACCCATACGCCAGTCAGAATGTGACTGCGGCAGGTTCTGCAACCATTACCACCAATGATAGCCCCGGTGATCAGACCGTCGGCAGGAAAAAGATCTTTGTCACCGACAATTTCAAGATCTGGCTTATGTGGACGCCCGCTGCACCTGCCGGTTCTCCAAGAGTCCCTATCGCCATGGCGCAATGGAACTGGACGGCCAAAGCAGCCGATAACGGAGGCGGCGGATGTGCGGCAGGCTGGGCCATTTCCGGAGATTCTGCAAGCGGGGGAGCGGGAACGGCAACCAATACCTCGCCTACCTGGACCGATAATGTTACGAGCCTTACTGAAGAAGCTGGAACTTGTCCGTAATATTGCACTTCAATATGAGCGAGATACAACTGGATATTGCATTTGGCGGCCTGTCCAGCTTTAAGATGAACGAGCCCATCGTGCTTAAAGCATGGATCACAAACATCGGCACCCATACCGTAAAAATCACGGATACACATATCCTGCGTGAATTTGATGTCCGGGTGATGTTTGAGAACGGGCAGCCTGTACCTATGAGCGCACAGGGCCATCAATTAAACGAATCCGTGAACGGAGCGGCGAGCTTCCGGCGCGTGGTCATCGATCTCGACCCGGGCAGCTGTCATCAATTGGCGGCGGAGATCAAATTGAATGAATGGTTCCAGCTGGACAGGCCTGATACATACATTGTCCATATACAGAGAAAAGATGACGGGAAGGATCAGCCGATCATCAGCAACCTGGTCGTCTTTATAATAAAATGACAAATTTCCCACGCAGTCCCCGGGTATTAAAGGCGGGCATCGTCCTGCTGAACCCTGTCAGTTCGGCCATCGACAGGATCATTGCCCTGCAATATAATCCCGGGCAATTATCGCGTACGCTAAAAGCGCAGACGATAGACGATGCCAACAAGTCGCAGGCGCTCCGTCTGAAAGGGCCGCCTATCGAGACTTATACATTGGATGCGGAGATCGATGCAACGGATCAGCTGGAATTTCCCGATCAGAATCCGGAGGTGAGGGATAATGGGTTGTCGCCCATGTTATCCGCGCTTGAATCGATGGTATATCCCAAGAGCAGTGATCTGATGGCCGGGAACAGCATTGCTTCGTCGGGTTCGCTGGAGATCATTCCCACGGATGGGCCGTTGATCCTCTTTGTCTGGAGCAAGAACAGGGTGGTACCTGTGAAGCTCACCAGCTTTAGCGTGACGGAGGAGGCCTTTGACCCGGACCTGAACCCTATTCTTGCAAAGATCAGTTTAGGGATGCAGGTGCTGACGGTGAATGACATGGGATTCGATAACAAGGGGGGCAACCTGTACATGGCCTATCAGCAGCAGAAAGAGCAGCTGGCTACGAAGTTCAAGCCGGGGCTTTTGAGCACGCTTGGATTGACGCAGATACCGTGATCTTATAATCTAATAATTCATGATCTATGACGGATCCTTTCCAAAATATCCTGTTGTCGGGGAACAGGCCGGTGAATCAATTCCCGGTGACCAGCCGTTATTACAGGATCGAGACGGCGGCCTTTCAAACGGACGATGACAGGACGGTGGCCTATTTACGCCGTCGTATCATTCCCCCGGCGGAATCGATGACGGTGGTAGCCGTGCATGAGGTGAAACAAGGAGACCGGCTGGACAATATCGCTGCCCAGTATGTCGGTGACCCCGGGCAGTTCTGGCAGGTGGCGGATGGGAATAATGCCATGAAGCCGGAAACGCTGACGGATGTGCCGGGCGGCCGGATAAATATCACACAGTCGTCTGGAACATAAGCTATGATCAAGGGAAGAGTTGTGCTTGGACTTATGATCGGTCCGGTAGTGCCTGTACCGGCGCCTCAACCGATCATCGATGCATTGACCAGCGTGCAGGTGAAGAATGCGGCGGGAGAACCCAGCGGTTTTCAGCTGAGCTTTACTTTTACCAATAGCGGCCCACTGACCACGTTATTGCTGTTGTTGGGGGAGGTTGGGCCTTTTATACGTGTGATCATCACGGTGACGCTGAATGGAACGCAGCATGTGCTGATGGACGGCATGATCGGTCATCACCAGATAAGTCCTGACGTAGCGAAGGGTGAGACGACGTTAACGGTGACGGGTGTGGACCTCACCGCGGTGATGGGGCTGATCGATTTTACGGGGATCCCTTATCCCTGTATGCCTGCCGAGGCCAGGGTAGCGTTGATCATCGCAAAGTATGCGGTATTCGGGATGATACCGCTGGTGATACCCAGCCTGTTCCTGGACGTACCCATCCCTGTCGTTCAAATACCTGTACACCAGGGTACGGACCTGGCATATGTATCCAAGCTGGCTACGGAAGTAGGGTATACGTTCTATATCGAGCCGGGACCGGCGCCGGGGACGAATACGGCCTATTGGGGCCCGGATATCAAGGTAGGCATACCCCAGCCGGCCCTGAATGTCAATATGGATGTTGCCACGAATGTGGAATCCCTGAATTTCAGCATGAACGGGGCGGCCAAGAAAATGCCCATCGTATTTATACAGAACGAGGAGACGAAGGCGCCCATACCCATACCTATCCCGGACATCAGTCCTTTTAATCCGGCGTTGGGGATGATACCAGCCATTCCGACGCAGTTCCCCATGATGCGGGATACGGCCAAGCTAAACCCTCTGCAGGCGATTGCACAAGGTCTGGGGGAGGCTTCCAAATCTTCCGACAACATTTCGGCTACGGGGTCTTTGAATGTGCTGCGCTATGGGAATATATTGAAGGCGAGGTCGCTGGTGGGTGTCCGGGGGGCTGGGGATGCGTTCGATGGGTTGTATTATGTCAAATCGGTAACCCATAAGATACAGCGGGGAGAATACAAGCAGGATTTTACGTTAAGCAGGGACGGCCTGTTATCTACGCTGCCAAAAGTGCCTGTTTAAATTTCAAAAGAGGCTGTTCAATTTATGAGTGAAAAATATTATGGCAAGTACAGGGGACTTGTGCTGAACAATGTGGACCCTTTGCAAAAAGCGCGTCTGCTGGTGCAGGTGCCTGATGTGCTGGGGTTGGGGACGTCCAGCTGGGCGATGCCTTGTGTCCCTATGGCGGGCATACAGATGGGGGTGTATGTGGTGCCGTTGATCGGGGGTGGCGTATGGGTGGAGTTTGAAGGCGGCAACCCGGACTATCCTATCTGGACGGGAGGTTTTTGGGGTTCCGCGGCCGAGGTGCCTGCGCTGGCGCTGGCCGGCATACCTGCTTCCCCGAACATTGTGTTACAGACCACTGCGCAGAATAGTATCGTTGTAAGCGATCTGCCCGGTCCGACGGGCGGCATTATGCTAAAGAGCACTACGGGTGCGTCCATCATCGTGAACGATACGGGTATTTATATCCAGAACGGGAAGGGGGCCAGCATCGTAATGGTGGGGCCTTCGGTGAATATCAACACGGGTGCGTTAACCATTACCTGATATATTTTATGCCGGGACCATTGCTTCATGCAGGGGCCACTGTCATGTGCGTACATGGCGGGCAGGCGCAGCCGGCGGCGCCCAACCCCCGTGTGCTGGTGAGCGGGCAGCCCATTGTAATGCAGCCGGCTCCTTATGTGGTCGCGGGTTGTGTGTTCAACATATCGGGCGCCCCAAGTCCATGTATCACGGCTCAATGGATCACGGCGGCGGTGCGGGTCCTTTCGAACGGGATGCCTGTGCTGCTGATGGACAGCCAGGCCATTTGCGCGCCCAATGGGACGCCCTTACTGATAACGGTGACGCAGCCACGGGTGGTGGGCAGTTGAGAGCTGCGAGCTATGAGCCATGAGTGGTGAAGGAGGGAATGGGATTTAAAATGAGTGATATGAATATCAGCTATCCATATGGTTTCGATAAGACGGGCAGGACGGCGGGTGTGGATGACGACCGTCATATCCGGGATATGATCGAGCAGGTGCTGTTTACGGCTCCCGGGGAACGGGTGAACCGGCCTGATCTCGGCAGCGGTCTGCTTCAGCTGGTGTTTGAACCCAACAGCGATGAGCTGGTGATCACCACGCAGTTCATGGTCCAGGCTGCGCTGCAGCAATGGCTGGGCGATGTCATCGAGGTGAATAGCGTGACGGTGAGCAGTGAAGATTCATCTCTGACGGTGACGGTGGCGTATACTATTCGTCGTACGCAATTGGTACAGGTGGCTCAATTCTTACGGTAATGAAATATTTCTGTTGTGACAAACGGCGGCGTAATGCGGTGGAGGATCATCCCTTCCTCAACGGCATCGACTTCCTGGAGGTAGTGGATAATGCAACGGATGCCTATGAGGACAGGCAGACGACGCTGCTGGTGCATTTTATCAAGGACCTGGGAGGATGGATGCCGGATAAGAGCCAGGTGATCATAGAAGGAGGGGACAGGATCAGGAATATACAGGTGGTATCGGTGGAGGAAGGCGTGTTCTCTCCTCCTGTGCCGTCTCCACCGGAGGATGCCCTTAAGGTGCTGGTGGTGAGGGTAAGCGAAGCGGGTGATTTCTCGACCTATACTTTGCGGCTTGTGAAGGACGATACCACGGATGATCCGCCGGATGGGGTCGATCCGGTGCTGGCGTCCATTGATTTTTCGTTCAAGGTCCTGTGCAATAACGATTTTGACTGTCAGCCTGTGCATGATTGTCCGCCGGAGCCTGTGAAAGCGCCGGAGATCAGCTATCTGGCCAAGGACTTTGCCAGCTTCCGGCAATTGATACTTGACAGGATGGCTCTTTTGTCGCCGCAATGGAGGGAGAGGAACCCTGCCGATATCGGGATCATGCTGGTGGAGGTGCTGGCTTATGCGGGAGATTATCTGAGCTATCAGCAGGATGCAGCCGGTACGGAAGCTTATCTGGGGACGGCCCGGAAGCGGATATCGGTGCGGCGGCATGCCAGGCTGGTGGATTATTATATGCATGACGGTTGTAATGCCCGCACCTGGGTTCACCTGGAGATCGCGGAAGGAGTGGGTGTGGTTTCGCTTAAGGAGGGAGGTGTCGAGGGATTTTTGACAAAGGGGGTAACGGACCTGCCGGTAAGCTTCCGGTATGATGCGGCCTTTTTTGAGACGGCATTGGAAGAGGGTGTAAAAGTCTTTGAGCCGATGCATGATGAAGAGCTGCGGTACGAACATAATGAAATGAAGTTCTATACCTGGGGTGACAGGGATTGCTGCTTGCCGAAAGGGGCGACCTGTGCCACGTTGAAGGGTGATCTTACGACGTTGAAGCCCGGGCAGGTGCTGATCTTTAAGGAGGTGAGGGGGCCGCAAACAGGGAATCCCGCGGATGCAGACCCGGATCACCGGCACGCTGTCCGGCTGACCGAGGTTACGTTGACGTATGATCCGTTGTATCCGGAGATGGCGTCGCCGGTGGCATCACCCCTGGGTTCGCCCTTGTCGCCGGGGCTGCCGGTGACAAAAATAAAATGGGCAACGGCGGATGCATTGCCTTTCCCTTTGTGCATTTCGGTGCTGAACGGGACAAATTTTTGGGATGAGGTCAGCGTGGCGTTGGGGAACAATGTGCTGGCGGATCATGGCATGAGCGTGCGGGATAGTTCGGAGAGTTCGCTGGTCCCGGATACGGTGGGGGTGTCTGCTTTGTCGCTGGCGGGTTCCGATGGCCCGGGCTGTTGTGATAAGACCGATCCGGAGCCTTTGCCTGCAAGGTTTGCACCGGTGTTGACCAGGGGACCGCTGACCTTTGCGGCGCCGGTGGATCTTTCGCAGCCGGCGGCGGCTGCCATCGAGTGGTCGATGCGGGATGTGCAGCCTTCCATCTTTCTTACGGAGGATGGGACGGGTGATGAATGGACGCCGCAACGTGACCTGCTTGAAAGCCGCAGCAATGCAAAGGAGTTTGTCGTTGAAGTGGAGTCGGATGGGATCGCTCATATCCGAATGGGAGACGATAAGCTGGGGCGGCGTCCGCAGGCGGGGACCCGATTCCTGGCTGCATACCGGATCGGCAATGGGACATCCGGGAATATCGGCAGGGACACTATTGCAAGCGTGGCAACAAACAATCCTGATATTACGGGAGGAACGCAGACGGTGCTGTCTGTGACGAATCCTTTTGCCGCCGCCGGTGGTATCGATCCGGAAAGCATGGAGACTGTGCGGCAAAATGCCCCCGCGGCCTTTCGTACGCAGGAGCGGGCGGTGACTGCGGGGGATTATGAGGATATGGCGCTGCGCTGCTCAG
Organism: Puia sp.; assembly: GCA_035547295.1. GTDB lineage: Bacteria > Bacteroidota > Bacteroidia > Chitinophagales > Chitinophagaceae > Puia. Next base: position 10,195 of record DASZVM010000549.1, read on the forward strand.
ACGATATTCAGCGTGCGGCGTGCACTTTCCGCTGGACGGGCAGCTGGAGGACCGCCTTTCTCACTATCGACCGGCTGGGCGGAGCGGCGATCACCGCGGACTTTGAAGATGATATACGGACGAGGATGGACCGGTTCCGTATGGCGGGGCAGGATGTAGAGGTGAATGGACCGGAATATGTCCCGCTGGAACTGGAGATGGTGATATGTGTAAAACCAAACTATTATCCGGGCGATGTAAAGGCGGCGCTTCTGAAGATCTTTAGCAACCGGGTATTGCCGAACGGAACCCTCGGGGTATTTCACCCGGATAATTTCTCTTTTGGTCAACCTGTGTACCTGAGCCGTCTTTATGCAGCGGCCCAGGCTGTGGATGGGGTTGCCTCCGTGCAGATCACAAAGCTGATGCGGCAGGGGGACACTAACAATGATGCTGTCGATACGGGGCAGCTGTCGCTGGGCAGGCTGGAGATCGCCCGGCTGGATAATGATCCCAATTATCCGGATCACGGGGTGTTTACGCTCATCATGAAGGGAGGAAAATGAGAGTGGGGTAAATGAAAGGAGGAAATAATAATATGTCGGAATTATGCAGCTGTGGCTGTTGTGAGGGGCTATCGCCCGAGACGCCGTTGGAGATAAACAACCGGCCGGGGCTTAGCGCCATCGCGTACAGGGTAGGCACTTATCATGAATTCCGTGAAAGCCTGCTCGCAGCGTTGTCGAATGCGGACCTGCCGGCCCTGCGAGGGCTGACGACCAGGAGCGATGACGATCCCACCATTGCGTTGCTCGATGCCTTGGCGGTCGTCAGCGATGTACTGACCTTTTACCAGGAGCGTATCGCTAACGAATCTTATCTGCGGACGGCTACCGAGCGTTACTCTGTATTACAGATGGCGCGTCTTATCGGCTATGAGCTGCGACCCGGTGTAGCGGCCAGCACTTACCTGGCTTTTACCCTTGATCAAAGCCCTGCGGGACCGCTGACGGTACCAGGCAGCACTTCGACCCCGCTGACACCGGCGCTTGTCCTGGATGCGGGCATCAAGGTGCAGTCTGTGCCTGCCACGGGGGAACAGGCGCAGACCTTTGAGACGGTGGAAAAGATAGAGGCGCGGCCGGAGTGGAATGTCATCCGGCCGAGATTGCTGGTGGCGCAGCCGGTGAAGCTGACACGTGGCATGTTTATTTTTAACGGTGTCGCGAATGATCTGAAGAAGGGCGATGTGTTGCTGGGGGCGACGAAGGGAAAGTTCTTTATGCGGAGCATATTGAATGTCGTGGTCGATGCCGTGGCTAAAACGACGACGGCATATATCGATGAGAATACTTCGCTTCCGGCTTTTTCAGATGTAGCGTCCCTGCCCAATGGGAATGTGAGCACGTTACTGAACGAGGACGTGCTGGATGATACGGTGCTCACGAATATCGCTGCTCATACCTGGAAAGAAGACGATCTGGCGCTGGTGCTGAATACAAAAAAATGGGATGCGGCCGACGTGGTAAATAGTCTGCAAAAGAAGCTGGGGGAAAAGGATACGGCTTCGGGTGACGGTGTGTATGTGTTCAGAAAGACGGCTTCTCCATTCGGGTATAATGCGCCCAAGGAGCTGACGTTTACGGGTACGGCACCGAACGTGGTTCCCACGTTCACGGAATGGAAGATAAAGGATAAATGTAAGCTGATCTATCTCGATAGCGAGTATAAGGAAGTCGTGCGAGGCGGTTTTGCCGGTGTGAAAGAGCCGGGGAAAGAGCCGGATACGGGGAAGGTATTTACCATTGAAAAATCGACTGCGGGCGCCCGCAGCGAATACGGGCTGAGCGCGAAGTCAACTTTATTGCAGGTGTCTTCAAAGGAATATTCCTGCTGGTTTGATGCGGATATCAATAAGGATGATTTTTCAGCCATACGGGGCATCACTTTGTTTGTTCAGAGCGAGCAGCTGGACCTGGCGGGTCTTCCCATCCAGCAGGTGGTGGAGGGGGATAGTATCGTGCTTGACCGCTGGTACCCGGGACTGAAAAGCGGGACGATGATCGTGCTTACGGGAGAGCGGGACGACCTGAAAGGGATGACGGTCAGCGAGGTGTTGGAGATAAAAGAAGTCCTTGTGGAGAAAGGGTATACGGTGATACGATTTACGGGATCATTGACCTATACGTATACCAGGAGCACGGTGACGATGAATGCGAATGTGGCTTTTTGCACGCATGGCGAGACGGTCAATGAGGTGGTGGGAAGCGGGGATGCGTCAGTAGCTTTTCAACGTTTCACGTTGAGGCAGCCGCCCCTGACCTATACTTCGTCCTCTGCGCCCAGCGGGGTCGAGAGCACTTTAAAGATGTATGTCAATGACGTATTATGGCATGAGGCGGATGTATTTTATGGCCATGGCCCCGAAGAACGTATCTATATCACCCGGAGGGGCAATGACGGAAAGACGACGGTGATCTTTGGGGATGGGGTTACGGGGGCGCGTC
>DASZVM010000550.1:0-4901 GCA_035547295.1 Puia sp.
CAGTGCCATCGGTTGGATAATAGGAGCCGGATGAGGCGAGAGCCTCACGTCCGGTTCTGTGAGAACTTAGAGTTGAAACACTTTAATTTACTCGTTGAATTCAAAAAAATATTCTATATGGAAACAAGAAGAGAAGCAATCGGAAAGATAGGCGCGGGTATGGCGATGATGGTAGGCGGCGTGCCGCAGACATGGGCTGGAAGCAGCGACGAACCTGCTCCTGTTACAGGGCCTTATGGGTTCAAACATTTTGTAGGCATCGTAGGGAATCCCTCCGCGCCTGAGATAGAATGGAGCGATGCGGAGCTGATAAAGATCAAAGAGCTGGGAGTGAACATGCTGCAGCTGAGCATTGCCTGGGGCGGCAAGCCCGCGAACGAAGTGCTGAACCTGGAGGATATGGATGCGGATCAGAAGGCAAAGTTTGCATTCCGTACCAAACAGGCAAAGAAGTTCGGCTTTCGGACGATGGCGCAGTTTGGCGTTCCCCGGATGTTGAATTTCGCGCCTGTACGGCCCGCCTGTATCATGGACCCGAAAGTAAGGGAGAAATATGCGAAGATGCTGGGCGGCTTCCTCGATGAATTTACGGGGACCAGCGATGTGATGCTGTATACCTTCGATCAGCAGGCATGGCTTTGCAGCGAATACGGACCTTGTCCCCGTTGCAGCGGACTGCCGCTGCATCACCGGCTGCCGGGCTTTCTGGACTATCTCAAGGACGCAATGGTAAAGCACAGACCGGACATCACCTTATGGTGGAAGCCCTGGGAATTGACGAAGGGCCAGACGCAGATGGTGCTGGAGAATGTGGATCCCGCGCATTTTGGCCTGGTGCTGAACCCTTCCACCAGCAATGAAGTATATCCCTTCAATGACAGGAGCTTCAGCTCGGACCTGGGTGTCAAGCGGCTCGTGAGATTGGCGAAGGACCGTAACATACCCGTGATAGGCGAGTTCGATCATACGCTGTACAAAGGGCTTTACCTGATAGCGGATTATTTCCCCCGCATGGTATATGAGAACCTCCAGGGCTGGAAGGCGATGGATGGGGTGGTGGGCATCAAGGAGTATTATGGTTTCGCTCCTTCCCAGTTTTCCGTGAATGCGGCCATGCTGAAGGCGTGTATGCGCCGGCCCAATGCGACGCTGGATGAGCTGTTAAAGGAGGTGGCCGCGCCGTATGGTGAAAAGGCCGCTCCGTTGATGATACAAGCATGGGACTGCGTGGCAAGAGGTGTGGAGGCATTTCCCTGGGATACCACCTATCTCATCGGTCCCATGGGGCTGGACAGAAGCCAGGATGGAAGCCATGGGTGGGACCCCGTGACTATTCCCAACAGCACCTGGGACACGCCTATCTGGAAGAGCAATCGCCGGGCGAACTTTATGCTGACGCAGGACCATAAGGCCGACCCCTGGCTATTCGAGGATGCGGGACTGCGGCTGGAGGATGCGGCTGTCCTGCATTTTCAGGCAGTGGAAATTTTTGACAAGGCGATCGCAACGGGCGGACCAAAGAGCGATGATATCCGGATGCAACGGGACTTCGTGTATAATACAGGCCGTGCCGTGCGGGGCAAGTCATTACATTTCCTGGAGACGCTGGCGGCGCAGAGCGCCCGGCTGGTGGCATACGATGAAGCGCAGTGGAAGAAAGTAATTGCCCTGCTGGACGGGCTGCTGGAAAAGGATGTGAAGAACCAATCCGGGGCCGCTGCCGTGGCGGAGAAGCTGGCGTCCTTTAGAAAAGACCCGGCGGCCTGGCTGAACGGCAACCTCAACCCCCGCACATACGAGTCCATCTGTACGATAGACTGGAGCAAGTATGTTCCTTATCAACCATAAATCATCCTATCATGCGAACCTTCATTCCCTGCATGACCTCGCTGCTCATGCCTGCTGTGCTATGCGCGCAAACCATGTCCACCATCCCGGCGGGGATGCGGCTGGTCACTCCCTGTCATTATACCTATGGTTGCGCCAATGCCGCCGATGGGTCCGTCTGGTTTACCGAGTACAATCACCAGCAGCTGCGACAGCTGAACAGCAATGGTACTGTTTCTGTCAGACGCATGGGCCTCGCCGGTATGTTCGGCATTACCATCGACAAGGATAATAATGTTTTTGTCGGTCTGGAGCTGGGGGATGTGAACAACCCCAGCAAGATCAGACGTATCGCACCCAATGGCAGCGAGAGCGATATCGTCACCGGTATTACCCGGCCACGGCAGCTGACGACGGATACTGCCGGAAATGTGTACTTCGCCACGGAATCGCCTTCGCGTATCTCCCGCTGGAATAAGTCGACGGGTACGGTGGATATACTGGCGGGCAGTCTCAGCTCTTCGGCCGAAGGGGTAGCGGTGGCGCCGGACGGCACTGTCTATTTCAGCACATATGGTTTTCCGGAAAGCGGCGTGGCAGGGTTCGTAGGTAAAATTTCAGGGGGGACAGTAACGACGCTGGCCACGGGCTTTTGGCGCGGGCGGGGGCTTGTGCTCGATGCAGCGAATGACTATCTCTATTTGTGTAATGAAGCGGACCAGGAGGACCATGGCAATTCCGGGATGTTAAGCAAGATAAAAATATCCGATGGGACGGTGACAAAAGCGCTGGAAGGCATCGACTATCCGCAATTCCCCAGCAGGGGCGGCAATGGCCAGATATATTTTGCATTGACACGGGACAGCTGGATCGCATCCTATGACCCGGCCTCCTCTACCACGGAGAGCTCCTGGTCGGGTAACAGCCAGGTGAAACTCGGCATCAGCGGAGGTACCTGGGGTACGGGAGGAGGCAATTCGCTCAAAGAAGATATTGGTGGAGTGGTATCAATAACAGGCAACGTGCAGGCAACGGTGACAGGCGGGACGGTGTATGGATGGGTACGGGTGCCCGCAAGCCTTTTTTCCCTGGACACAAATGAGCTGTATACTTACCGTTGCGATCCGGAACATCCGGCGCCGGGGATATTCAAGCTGCCCACAGTCAATTACCGCACGGACACAGGCTCTTGTCTGACCGCGGCTATTGCACTACGTGAACATGTCGGACAGCGCTGGCCCATGTCGAACCCCGGCACCTGTACGGAGACTGCCGCATCGGGTTTCCGGGAGTCGCCCACCGCCTACCTGGTATATTTCGCCTGGAACCGCAACAGCAGGGTAGATACCATCCTTGCACCTTCCTATAAAGAAGCAGGAGGTAAGATGACGATCATAAAAGGTAGTGAGCCCGGTTGGATCTATGCCGGCAATCCCTGGACGAACTCGGGACAGACCTGGCTAAGCAGCGGCAAATACAATTCGCCCCCTACCTCCGGAAGCTGGGCAGAGCAGGACCTGGGCGCATTTTCCGGCAAGTCGAAATACATCTATGTCATGTGGCATAAGAACGGCCCATACAGGGCCAGTGCCGCCCGCTTCCATTTATATGATTATACGGAGGACAAACAGGTGAGCGTCATCGATGAGACCAAACATGCGGACGGGCTGTCGCATAACGACGATACATTTTCCGGCTGGAAATTACTAGGTACAAAAAAGATCAATATCACTCCCGGCACCCGGCTGCGCATATCGCAGGACGACCCGGTGGGATCGACGGAATACCTGGCCAGTGATGCCATCATGCTGTCGGATTTCCCTGTGGTCGATAATACGTCCCTGGGCGCAGCGGATGATTTTGAGACCTTGCCGGTGCTGTCGGTGACCTCTTCGGGAGCTACCGGCCTGGGCAGTCACTGGGGAATGCAGGGGCTGGGATCTCAATATACCACAGGCAGCACCACTTCCTGGGCAGCGACCATCGACAGCAATGTAGTGGCCGATGTACCTGACGGCAATTATTATGTGGATGTGTCCTGGACGTATTTCGATGTAGATAATGTCAATGCCGCCAATGTACGCTATGGTGTGAATGGGACCCTGCTTACGGGAACTGTCAACCAAAACAGGAGCGCTGCCAACCAGGGCGGGGCTTTTGTACAGGGTAATTCAGTGGGCACCTGGTCGGGGTTCTACCGGCTCAGCGGGGTATATGCCCATTCGCATGCGCATCCGTTGATCGTAACGTTGAACTATAATGCTTCTTCTTATGGTACCAGGCGGCTGGTGGCGGATATGGTGCGTTTTGTTCCCCAGACGGACAGTACGGGTACGGGGGCAAAGGCCCCGGTTGCCATGCAGGCTTCTTCGACGGCCTTGTCACCGGATGTGCTGACGGACGTTAAGAACTATCCCGATCCATTCCGGACCTCGACGCAAATAAGCTATGGCATCGACGAGCCCGGCTTTGTCTCATTAAAAATATACAGCCTGTCGGGTGTGGAAGTGGCGACCCTGGTGGATCAGGCACAAACTACAGGCAACTATCATGTCGACTTCGATGCTTCCGGACTCCCTTCCGGAGTGTATGTGTACAAACTGTTCATAGGAAAAAGATCCTTTACCAAAGGAATGATGCATATAAAATGAGAAAGATATTTTTTCTTTTACTGATGTCGGGAGCCCTGCACGTCATGGCGCAGCAATTGAAGTACAAGGTAGGGTTCCTCGGTGCGCCTTCCTGGCCGCAGACGCCATGGAATGACGCCAATATGCAAAAGATGAAGACGCTTGGTTTCAATACTATGCAGCTGAATATTGCCTGGGGATACCGGCCCGGAGATGAGCCTTTGAACCTGGAGGATGTGTTGCCTCTCCCCGCCGGGCAGCGATTGACTGCAGGAGATTCCGTGTATGAGGTTTCATTGCGCACACCGGGAAAGATCGCCGATAGAGAAGCCAGGCTCCGTCAGCGAATAGCTATTTGCCACAAATATGGCTTTCGCACTATCTTTCATTTCGGTGCGCCCTGTGTATTGTATCCTGCAAAGGAACCGCTGGACCAGTGTATCT
>DASZVM010000551.1:0-5847 GCA_035547295.1 Puia sp.
CTGAAGACCGTCATCGATGGCAGCTTTATCGGGGTCATCGCTGCGGGGGAATACCAGGCGATACAGGCACAGCGTCTCGCAAGGGAGAAAGCAAAATGGGCCGACACGCCTCCCTTGCCAAAGATCGACGCTGAATATCTCCAATCCCTCCCCTCAAACAAGGAGCAGGTAACCTCAAAGGGCTCTCCCCTCAGCACAACCCCGGCATTAAAGGCAAAATATTTCAAACCTTACATCATGCACGGCGCCACTGGTCCCTCCTGCGCAGTAGCTCTTTATAATAACCCCACCCTCCACATCTGGACGCACAGCCAGGGCGTATACCCATTACGGGAGTCGCTGGCAAAAATGCTCCGTATCTCTGCTGAGGATATCCATGTAAAAGGGGTCCCCGGCTCCGGCTGTTATGGACATAATGGCGCGGATGATGTTGCCGCCGATGCCGCGCTGCTGGCCGTGGCTTATCCCGGTAAACATATCCGGGTGCAGTGGATGCGTGAGGAAGAGAATGCCTGGGAGCCCTATGGCAGCGCCATGGTGATGGAGCTGGCGGCCCATCTCGATCCTGCGACAGGGAGGATCACCCATTGGCAGCACGACCTCTGGTCAGACACGCACGGCGCACGTCCCGGCGGAAATGCAGACAATCTCCTGCCCGCCCGTTATATCAAGCAGCCTTTTCTAAAAAAACCTTCCGGCTTTAGCGGCGGCGCCTACCGGAATGCGGAGCCCTACTACACCATCCCCAATCAATTGGTGAATGCCCATTTTTTTGACGGCCCCCTGAGAACATCTTCCCTCCGCAGCCTGGGTGCCTACGCCAATCTTTTTGCCATCGAATCCTTTATGGACGAGCTGGCGGAAAAAGCGGGCAAGGACCCGTATGAATTCCGGCTCATGCATCTGGAGGACCAGCGGGCCAGGGACGTCCTCGAAAAGCTTCGATCTATTGTCAATAACACCTCGGAACACATCGGCATCGCCTTCTCTCGCTATGAGAACAGAAAGACCTACTGCGCCGTTGCAGCCCGGGTAACCGTCGATCCCAAACACAAACTCCCCCGGGTACAAAAAATGTGGGCCGTCGTCGATGCAGGCGAGGTCATCAACCTGGATGGGATAAAGAACACCATCGAAGGCGGTATGGTCCAGTCGGCCAGCTGGACACTCTATGAAGAAGTAAAATTCGACGAACACAGGATCACCAGCCTCAACTGGAACACCTACCCCGTCATCCGTTTCCCGCAGTCCCCCGAAGTAGAAGTCGTGGTGCTTGATCGCCCCAACGAAAAGGCCGTTGGTGCAGGCGAGGCCGCTCAGGGCCCCGCCGCTGCGGCTATTGTCAATGCGATCTATCGGATCACGGGGAAAAGGGTCCGGCACCTGCCCGTTGTTAAGGCATCTTCCCACTCAACACCTTCATCCAATACCCCCCAACAACACTCCTCGCCTGAAATCCCACCATCTTACCCGTAGTCGTCTCATGCCAGTCACTCAAAGGCACCCGCGACGAAGTCTCCGTGGCAAACTTGTAGACAGGCCCCACCAACGCATCAAACGCAGCCCGGTCACCCATCGCAGCCGTCCATAAGATCCAGTCGGACTTTGTGTACGTCTTCCGGCTGTCCAGCGGTAAACCATAGGTCTGCTGATGAGTAAGATAATACTTCAATTCCGTGTCGTACACCTTCTGTGGAAAAAGCCCCAGCTTCAACACCTTATCCCATACCATATTATATTTTTGGCTCCAGGTATCCTTGTTGTCGAATACCAGCGCATAGTGATCCCCCGCATCATCCTTCTCCACCCACTTGGCAGCCATGTCGGCAGCCATCGCAGAATATTTTGCGGCAGCGGCATCATCCCCCATCATCTTCGCCATCTGCGCATACGACCCGATGGCAACTATCGCCTTGACGGAGAGATTGGCATTGTGCGCGAGGTGACCGGCAAAATCGTCCGTGCAGAGCTGATTGCCTGGATCAAAACCGGCTTCAGCCAGATAGTCTACCCACGTCGTCAATGTCTTCCAATGCTGCTTTGCATAACCCGCATCATGCTGTATCCTTGCAATGGCAGCCGTCAGGATGATCATATTCCCGCACTCTTCCACAGGCATATCCTCCCCATAGGTCTGTCCGTTAGCCAGCGGGTAAGTACCCAGGTCATGCGCTGCAAACGGCTTGGCCCACTTCCCGCTCTCGCTGTAATAAAATATGCCGCTCAGCATACCTTTCAACAGATCAGGGTTGTACACAAGATACAAAGGAGCCGAAGGATAGGTGACATCCACGGTATTGATAGACCCATTGGAAAAATTTTCTTTTGACAGCCACAGCAGATCACCCTGAGGACTTTTCACTAGCTGATGGGCCGCGATGCTCTGACGATAGGCCATTACACAAAGCTGGGCATAGGTATCACCCCCGGCATTCTTCGCATCGGAATAGATCCTCCCATCCATCTTACTACACTCAGCCAGCACAGACGCATACCCCTTGCTCGCCTGCACCAGCATACCGTCCATGGTAGCCCCTGCATCATTCCGCCACCAGGGCCGGAGGTTCGTTCCAAAATATTGAATGGAATAGATATCATCATACCCCACCATCAGATATCTGCTCACCTGGTCCGAACCCACCATCCCAAGCCGGATAACGGTATTCAACACTTGCTGTTTACCAGTATGGGTAGTATAACCATAGGTATTCTTTAAGAATGAAGCTGCTCCGCCGGCATCGCCTGTGATATATTGTTTGACACCCACTGCATCCGGTAAAGCCACATAAGCATACCCCCAGTCGATCCTTAAATTATCGCCTTTCTTTTGCAGCACGGGCTGCTCCGTCGTACCTGCTTTCAGGACTTTTAGCCCCCCTTCGGCATACCCCGTCGCCTGTACCTCCTGATACGGCTGGTTCACAGCCACATTGGTGGATACGCCCTGATAAACGGCTACATCGTGCTTTTTCCCATCATGCGATGTCACCTTGTAAGTGATATAAGAAATAGGAGATGACAAAAGCTTCAGGTCATCCAGTATCAGCGGAGATGTAAACACCACTTCCAGGTCCACCGGTCCGCAGGCAAATCGATAGCTCGTTTGCGTAGCGGTGACATTGACGGCCTTCTGTTCCGCCTTTTGTACACCTGCCTGCGTTTCATTGAGTATCTCCTCGGTAAGACCGGCATCGATCCAGGTGCCGCCGCCTGTATTCCTGCAATGCATGGCCAGCAGGTTCTCACCCACCTGGAGCCTGGACTTTGCCTCATCGTTCAGGGCGATCATCTCATAATCTCCGTTGGAGCCACGCTGACGGGAGATCCGCTGTCCATTCAAAAAGATCTCCGCATCGTCGTCGTGAAATATCTTTAACATCAGCCGGCCTGTCGGCAAGGCTGTAATCGTAAACTTTCTACGCACCCAGATATCATTACCCGTCCATGCAGTACCCGCCCTGGCGCGTGTGTCGCCAAAAGGTCCATTCCCTTCCTTCCAGGCCTTGTCATTAAAACCCGGTTTGGCCCAGTCAACCCCAGGCTTATCCTCCATCACATATTTAGACATATAGGGGGCTTCATCACCAGCAGGCAATATTGACTTATAGCTCGGCGAAGCCTCACCCATAAACCTGTAAAAGTCTTTTTTATCCACCCTGATAATACCCAGCAACGACTGGTCCTTACCCGTCCAATGATGGGTCACCGACTCATTTAATTTATCCGTATTGCTCCAGATGCTGAAATACGTGTTGTGCGTGATCAGCGGATACGCGGGCATTTTATTCACCTGGGCACTGACAGACATGGCAGCCATGGCGAACATCACAATCAAAGAAAATCTCATCAGATCAATTTTATATTTGCGAAAATTTATTTCTTTTTTCCCGGTTTTGGGAACACATAATACTTATTTACCCAACGCTGAGCGATGGACGAATAAGTTGTCTCAGGTCCGGGCATCACCTGTTTCTTTGTCGCATATACGATGGGCCTGCCGTCCCTCGTCTCATTGGGACGGTCAAAACCCGGTCCGTACGCCGCACAATTCTCCGCGCTGGCCCCATTGTCCGAGAGAAAAACGATGAGCGTATTATCCAGCTGTCCCGTCTCCTTTAAAACCTGGAGGATATAGGCTACCGCGGTATCGTTGATGGCATCCGTATGATAATAGCCCTTGGGAACATTCTTCACCGCCCTGGTGCCGCTCACCAGGCTGAACGGATCATAATAATCCACCACGCCCCAGATGGTGCCGAAATACTTGTCAAAACCCCGATGGGTCGGGTATTGATCCAAAGGAGAGAACGTATCCTGATAAGTATGATGGTTGAGCCGGCCCAGCTGCTGCTGCGGGTCCTTTAATCCATCGGCGTTGGTGGTAATATGCCCCAGATAATCGATATTTGGCGTATGGACCTCTCCACCATAACAACCCAGGTCGGAAAAACCCATGTTATCCGCCAGTATGACGATGATGTTGGGGCGCTTCCCCGGCGGTTCTGCGTGTAAAGGTTGCAAGCCTAGAAAAGGTATGATCCCAATGGTTGCAAAAATCAATCCACCTTTTAGCATAAAGCCAAAGATAACCTCTGCCGGATTAAAACAGGATTAAATGCCTATACCACGCTGTTCAATCTTTTGTCGTTTTGTTTCAAACCGCCCCGGTACTTGCCGCTCCTGTAGCAATAGACCATAAACCCAATGGCTATCAGCGTCCCGAAGGTAGAAGGCAGGAATTGGCTGTAGGGCTGATATTGAGGAAGGACGGTCCCCACAAAGGCCGATAAGATCCCGCTGAAAGCACTCACCATTTTCAAAATATGTTCATAAAGCCATAATCCCCCATATCTCTCCCGGGGGATCAGGTACCTGACAAAATCGTATGCGATCACCAGCGACAAATACCCCACGGTGCTGTAGATGATCACGGGCGACCAGATCATGCCGATGGACCTCATATAATAAAGGAAATAGATCACTGACAAAAGTGTGACGACGGCCACCGCCATATCCGGTACGCGTGGTTGATTGGATTTGAAACGTATAATACGATAGCCGGAAAAACCCAGATAAGCGCTCAGCATGGTAATGACAAGCAAAAAGGTATTCCTCTTAAAGACAAAGACCCCTATCAGCCCTGTCAGTATCACCACCGACAGGACCGCGAGGAACCATCTGCCCGCCTTCTTATGCCTTGCTCCTCCTTTCTTTGTCAAAAGGGCCATCACCCCCAACAGAAGACCCGCCGAGCCGGCGGTGACATGCACGATGATATTTGTAAGATGTATAGGTGTCATACTAAAACTGCCCAAAGGCCTTTTCGGCTTCACAAAGGTATCCACTATGTGTAAATGCAGCATACTGCATCATCCCTGCCCGCAATTCATCGATGGTGTCATAGCTCATGATGATATTCGATTTAATGGGTAACAGGGGCATCCAGGTAATGGGTTTTATATAGCTGATATGGGGGTCCCGCCGCAGACGCTCGAGGAACTCTCCCTCAGGAAGTACAGTCAGGGGCAATTGTAATGCATACTTCCACACGCCATTACCCCGCCCTTCTCCAAGCCTCCCCGTCATAGCCGCCCGTGTCAGCAGCCGGTAAACGTTCAGACCGCCCGCAGCCTTGCAAAGACGGGTGATCCCGGATATCCTTGGATTTATCTCCATCACATAGGGCTCGCCATTCGTAATGATAAACTCAAATTCCGCCGCCCCCTGTAATTGAAGCTTTTCAACGGCGTCCCCAACGATGGAAATAACCTTTTCCTCCAGCGGGGTCCCGTGTTTAAAAGGCGAGATCCTCGGTCTGTAAGCGGGGTGCTCGACAATGTTCTGCCT
>DASZVM010000552.1:0-2989 GCA_035547295.1 Puia sp.
GCTTACCAGCCCGGGAAAAGGGCCTTCATGCAAAACACTCCCTTCCGGCAGCACCATCACCAGCTTTCCCTTATCCAGTTCAGGGATACAATCGATGCCCATCTGTCTGCTGTCCTTATCGTAGCCCGTTACTCTTTGCCATTGGTCCATTGTCAGCGAATAACCCCACGGCTTACCCGGCGGTCCCCAGTCACGTAGTGACGAATCATTTCCCTTTCCGCCGCCGGCCTTCCAGAGACGTTGTATTTTCTCCAATGCCCCCGGAAAAGGACGGGTATCCCCGAAGTAGCCATGGAGCACAAAAGGATACGGCCCGGCGGGATAGACATTATCATAAAAATAATTTTCAACAATATAGGGTGGGAATTCCACAGGGCAGCTGACGGATGTCATTCCTTTGCCTGAAAATATATTTCCATATACTTTTCGATAGGAAGCCGTTCCCCTCCGCCCCGGAATGTCACGGGCATAAATGCCATATCCTTCTTTTGCAAAAAGATTATGCGCAATGATGATCCCATCCGCATCATGCGAATAGATCCCGCACGACCACGGGTCCCATGCGTTCGCAGTCGCCTGCTCGAATTCCGGCGCGACGATCAAACCCTGTCTTCCGCCTAAGAAAATATTGTGATCCGCCACACCTGGCGTCGTAAAAGTGTTGTTATCCAGTTCGAAAAAGACATCATACCCGCGATTGTCCGCAAACACATTTCCAGTGATCCGGCAGTTAGTCCAGGTATTGTCAAGCCATACGCCTTTTGTCTCGTTATTGACAAACCAGTTCTTTTCTATCAGGAGGTCGCGTGCAAAATGTGTTTTGATACAGCCGTCCTCATAAGTGGTATTCTTCAGCCGGTTGTTCTCTACAAAAATATTCCCCGAGATATTTACACCCGTATGACCCAGTCCCATAATGGCGTCCGAACCATTGGCATAGAATATATTGCCTGTGATCACGTCATAGCCGCAATCATCCTGCCTGCCCGTAGAGGAAGGCCTCTCATTGTCGAAGGAAGAGGCGCCAATAGTCAACCCGATGCTCTTGGCATAACGGATGATATTATCCGCTATCACCCAATGATGCCCACCCCTGGTGCCTACCATGCCGCTCTGCATATTGGCCGCATATTTCTCATCCCAGAACCTGTAAGGGAACTGGTTGGCGCAATGCTCGAAAACAAACCCTCTCACCTCTATGTACCCTAACCCGGTCAGCAGGGGACGGAACACCCCTCTCCTGGTCGTAATCTCCACCTGGTGCCCTGCCGGAGCCGAATTTTCCAAATGGACCCCGATACTGCCGGTGACATTATTATACCACCATGAGCTGTCCTTGTCCCGCAGCTCGTTCTCCGAAGACACCTCTTTCAATGGCGCCCCGTCTAAGAATATCTGTCCAAGCGTCCAGCTCACTTTCTTATAAGGATACGGCGGTCTGTTCCAGCTATAGGCAATATGCAAAGGATTGCCTCCATCTACATATCCTCTATCGGTAAAAAGGGCTGTATCGACGGCTGCGCGGTAGATACCATTTCCTACGCTGTTCCACGCAGGGGTCCATATGTCTGAACCTTTCACCACCGCCCCATGCTTGTGCGCCGCCATATAGACGATGGGCCGTCCTTCTTCTCCGCCATGGGCGGGCATGACACGTTCACGATAGACACCATCGTCCACCATGACGGTATCTCCGGGTTCTGCTATTGCCGCAGCGCGGGAGATGGACCTGAACGGCGCCGCCGCCGTACCCGTATGTCTGTCATCTCCTTTCGGTGAGATAAAATATTTTACTCCCTGGTGTACCAGCAGCCTCTCCACGGGTCTGTTCACGAGGAAATGGACGATCCTGCAGGCCGTCCCTTTGCTGTGAGGATCCCTGCCATTGGCTATCCGGATACGCAAGACATGTCTTCCATCGGGCAGGTTTCCCGCGAACAGACGATACCAGGGCAGATGCAGCTGCCCGCTCCACTTTGTATACAGATCCATGCTTTGAAACGGCCCTTCATCGATGCTGAACTCGATTACTCCCGCGTCCGGCCCTGAGACCACGGCCATCCCCACCGCAGTGCCTGTAAAGGGAAGAAGAAGCTCCGCACCGGGTGCAGCAGCCTCCAGGACAGGCACGTTTACAAATCCATCCCGGACAGCCGCGCTATCCGATGGATGCCAATGCTCCGCTATCCGGAATCCTTTACGCAGCTTTGCTGCACTGACGGGAAGGTAGCTGCCATTGTCAAAACAATCAGGGTCCAGTGGTTCCGGCAGCTCCTGTCGCCGTGCCGGGCCGTCTGCATGCCCCGTCTTTTTGAAAATGCTGTCCAGCATCTTCCTCATCGTTTCAAAATATAGCCGTTGTCCGAATGGAGAAGGATGCAGGTCCTTAAAGTCATGCTCCCAGCTGAACTCTCCCGCCCGGATCCTGTCAGAGACCTCCCTGGCCAGGTCGATGGACGGCAAGGAATAATGACGCGCCACCAGCTCGTGGTTGTGCACTTCCAGCGGTGTCCTCCCCGCCTTATAATTCTCCAGCTTGGCCGGGTCCGCAAATGACATAAGGACGATGTCCATCCCGGGATTATTCCTTCTTGCATGCCGTACGATACCCTCCAGGGCCCTTACCTGGGTAAGACTATCGGTGCCGTTGCCCTTATCGTTCACCGCCGCCTCTACGAACAACAGATCCACTCTCCCGCTGTCCAGTACATCCCGCTGCAGCCGGAAAGCATGCGGCAGGCTCCCCAGCGAAGGGATGCCTGCTGCGATATAGCGGAACCTCACGTCCGGCCACCGGTCTTCCAGGTATTTACAGACCATCTGCCGCCAGCCGGGGTTATAGGTGATAGAGCCTCCCAGGAATGCAATGGTCAAAGGCTCTTTATGCATTAGTTTCTCACAGACATCCGGAAGCCCGTCCCTTATCTTGAAATACCCGGCATAGGACAGCTGGGCGTTTGCATCGGGGCATAGCCGGATCAGCATCGGC
>DASZVM010000553.1:0-7885 GCA_035547295.1 Puia sp.
ACAAGGTCAACTCCGGTGAGAAATTTATGAACTGGTATCCCGGTGGTTTCTCCGCCATCATTGACAATACGCTTTGCCCTGCCAATGAAAAAGTATACCCTTTCCTGGATAAGGTATTCACTGAAATAGCCGCTCTTTTTCCTTTCGATTATATCCATGTAGGCGGTGACGAATGTGCCAAGAACTTCTGGGAAAAAAGCGATGCCGTCCGCCAGCTGATGCAAAAGGAAGGTCTGAAGAACATGCAGGAGGTGCAAAGCTATTTTGAAAAGCGGGTTGAAAAGATCGTGGAATCCAAAGGTAAAAAGGTCATCGGCTGGGACGAGATCCTGGAAGGTGGCCTGGCTCCCAATGCAGCCGTCATGAGCTGGCGCGGGATAAAGGGAGGCATCGAAGCCGCAAAGATGGGTCACCAGGTCGTTATGTCACCCACGACTTTCGTATACCTGGACTACATGCAGGGCGATGCCATTATCGAGCCCCCCGTGTACGCAACCCTCCGGCTTAACACAGCCTATTCCTTCGAACCCGTCCCCGATGGCGTAGACCCGTCCCTTATCAAAGGCGGTCAGGCGAACCTCTGGACCGAACAGGTTTACAACGTCCGCCACCTTCAGTATATGGTATGGCCCCGCAGCCTCGCCGTAGCTGAATGTCTCTGGTCCCCCAAAGAGAAAAAGAATTGGAGCGACTTTGTCCGCCGGACAGAAGCCACCTTCCAGAGGATGGATATCGAACAGGTTAAATATGCGCGCTCCATGTACGACGCGGGTTTTACGGCAAAAAAAGATCCCGGTGCCGAAGACTCGCTCTCTATCGAGCTTTTCACGGAAATACCAGGTCTGGACATCTATTACAGCTTTGATAATTCCAATCCTGATAATTTCTATCCAAAATATATCCATCCGCTCACCGTGCCAAAAGATGCCGACATGCTGAAAGTGATCACTTACAGGGATGGTAAGCCCATCGGCCGGCAGCTGGATATGCCCATCAATGAATTGAGAAGACGGGCCGGCATAAAGAACAAGATCGTCCCGCCTGCTGAATAAGCCCCGGTATGAAGGACATCCTGGGACAGGCTATCGCAGATTATCATCATTATAAGACCTCCACCGGTACACTATGGGTACGGAACAAATACGGACCCAAAGAAAAGATGCCGGTGGAGATCTATTTCCGCGATGCCGATGATATGCCAGAGCTGGAATGGGCTGCCCTCCGGTATTGCCTCGGCCGTACCCTCGACATCGGTGCCGGTGCCGGCAGCCATGCCCTCTTCCTCCAAAAGACAGGAATGAATGTCACCGCCCTGGATATCTCTCCACTGAATGCAAGGGTCATGAAAGAGCGTGGCATCCGGCAGATCCTTTGTCAGGACTTCTTTACGCTAGATGCCCGCAAAAAATACGACACGCTGCTGCTGTTGATGAATGGCATCGGTCTGGCCGGCACACTGGATGGACTGCAGACCTTCTTTCAAAAGGCCCGCAAGCTCCTCCGTCCCGAAGGCCGACTGATCTTCGACTCTTCCGATATTGCCTATCTCTACCAGGGTAAACCGCCCAAAGAAGGGCCTTATTACGGTGAAGTACATTACCAGTATGAATATCGCCGCATGCGCGGCGAATGGTTCAGCTGGCTCTTCATCGATCGCCGGACACTTACCCGTACCGCCGCAAAGGAAGGCTGGAATGTTAAGCTATTGTATAAAGATCCATCCGATCAGTACCTGGTGGAATGTACCATGAGATAATTCCCAGCTTCCTCAATGTTTTTGCAACAGCTCCAGCAGCTGACGGTCAAGCTTATGCCCATGCCAGTCTTCATAGGCCACATCTTCCCTGCCGGGATCCAGTATCCCAAAATCACCGATGAAATTCCAGAGGGAAAATCCTATCTGATGCGCTGAAAGGATGTCCAGCACATCCGTGAACCACGCGATAAATACATCATGCGGCGTTTTTTTCCAGGCCCCGCATTCGCCGCAATGCACGCCAACACCCTTCTGCACGAGCTCGATCCAGGGCTGGTAATATTTTTCCAGCATCGGCCGGCTGAGATACTGATCTCCCACCTGTCCCGGCCACAAGGGTTCCGGCAGGTGATCCGGGTCTTTATTCGCCCAGGGCGCTTTATAATGAGAGATGGCATGGGGATAATACCCACGGCAGCTCTGCGCAATATCCAGGTCCGTCAGCTCCGGGATGACATTATTACCTACGTTGTTACCGTCTGCGATCACCAGGTGACCGGGATCTTCCTTGCGGATGGCTTGAAGGGCCGATTCCGCCACCCTTCTGTACACCGCTCCCGGCACAGGACCCGACCTCGAATGCTGATCATTCATATCCTCCCGCATGCTGGGCTCGTTCAACAGGTCGAAACTGATCTTTTTCGGGGAAACACCCTTATACAGCTTCGCCCACATATTCCAGTGAAAACAAAAAGCATCCAATGCCGCCTGGTCCGTCCATAGATTATACGGCTCATGAAAACCCGCATTGATACAGTACCCCGGCGCCCTGTGCAGGTTGAGACAAACATGTATGTCATGCTTATGCGCCATCGCTGCCAATGACTGAATCTCTTCCACTTTTTGCTTGTCCACCTTGTAGACTTCGTCCGGCGTAATATCCCTGCTCCGGTCGAAGGCCAGATAGTGCGGATAGGCAATAGGTATCCTTACAAAATCAAAGCCCCAGTCACGCATCCATTTGAAATGCTCTTCCGTCGTAGGTCGTCTGGCCGGCGCCGGATCGGGTGAATAAAAATCCAATAAATTGAAGCCCTTCCATTTCGGCAGCTTGTTCAGAGGCCGGGCAAGCTCACTGCCCCCAACGCTTGCCAGCGTCTTTTCGGCCAGGCATACGCCCGCGGCGATGACGCCCGTATGTTTAAGGAAACTTCTGCGATGCATGATTATCAGGTTTACATTCTGTAATCTAACTTATTTTTGCATAAGTTAACTAACCGTTAAAATATGGAATTCTTGTGGCATAGTAATTGTTTTAATACCCTCGGTCTTTTTACACCCTTAAATACACTGTTATGGAAAGGATAAAAAGAATGCGCATGGTGTTTTGCAAATACTTGCATGCACTTGCAAAAGAAAGGAATTTTACCATGGAGGACATTGTGAAAAGGACAAATAAGTCATATACGGAGATCAAGCGGATACTGGAAGGCCTGGTCTCCCCTTCTTTCGACGACCTGCTGTTAATTGCTGACATGTTGGACATAAACGTAACGCTCAATGCAGAGATCCCATTGGGACACAAAAAGATCATGAAGACTATGTCTATCGTTGCCGGATCACAGAAGAAAAAAGATAATTGACAGCGGCTGCCCATATACAGACAGACCGCCTGCTGCTGCGCAGCTGGAAAACATCCGATCACGAGCCCTTTATACGGATGAACCAGGATCCGCGGGTAAGAAAATATTTTCCGGGCCTGCTCACCAGGGAGGAATCGCTGGCGCATATCACCGTCATCGACAAGAATATCCGTCAGGACGGTTACGGCCTGTTCGCCGCAGAATTAAAAGCAACGGGTGAATTCATCGGCTTTATCGGTTTTTCCCAGCCGGGTTTTGATCTTCCCATCGAACCGGTTCGTCATCCAGGACCAACGGCTCATCATCGGACCACCCCCTGCGTCGAAATAGGCTGGCGGCTTGCTGCTCCCTTCTGGGGACAAGGCCTGGCGACAGAGGGCGCAACCGCCTGTCTGGAAACCGCTTTCCAAAAATGGGGTATGACCGACATCTATTCCTTCACCTCCATTTATAACCAGCCTTCCGAAAATGTGATGATCCGCATCGGCATGACCCGGCAGGGAACTTTTGCACACCCCTCCCTCCCGGCCGACAGCTGGTTATCCGAACACGTCCTCTATAAAATAACCAAAACTTAATTTCCACCTAAATGCCATGTTTATCCCCATCAGGGATTTTCTTATCCGTTTGTTTCGGCGGAATCCATAATTTACGCCACTTAATGAGGCCATAGATGTCGACTCCGGATATATCCTATTTATTTGAATCCGCTCCCGCCGTGCAGATCGTCCGTATGCGAAATGCACACTGGGTGATCCCTTTCCTTTTCAAAGCTTTCAAGACAGAAAATATTTTATCGCTTCCCGAACCCGGGCTCATCAGCCTCCTGGCCGAAGAGCTCCGCAATCACTCGGAAGGCATCGAAGACCTGGAGGAAGCCCGTATTGAATTTGGAGAGGACGAGGAAAGCCGCGCCCGTAAATACCTGCTCAACTGGGTGCAGCGCCGGCTCCTCCAGGATTTTCCCGATGCCGAAGCCGTCACCCAATACCAGCTCAGCGCCCATACGGAAAAGCTCTTCCAATGGCTGCAGTCACTGGAGAAAAGACAGTTCGTAGGTACGGAAAGCCGGTTCCGCTTCCTCTTTCAGACCCTCCGCGAAATGGTGGAATATACAGAGGACAATGCGGCCAAAAGACTGGAAGAGCTAAAGAACCGCAAGGCGGAAATAGATAAGGAGATCAAACGCATCGAGATGGGGTTCAAGCCGGAAATATACACCAATGCCCAGCTGCGCGAAAGGCTGGAATGGGTCACCCGTCTGAGCCATGAGTTGCTCAGCGATTTCCGGGAAGTAGAGGATAATTTCAAATATATCCACCGGCACATCGTCGAACAGCACACAAAAGCAGAGGTCCACAAGGGTGCCATCGTCGGATATGCCTTCGAAGCCTACGACGCCCTTCGCAAAAGCGATCAGGGAAAAAGCTTTTATGCCTTCTGGGACTTCCTGGTCTCCCGTGCCGGTCAGGAAGAATGGCGCGAGCTCACTGAACAGCTGCTGCTGCTCCTCCGGGACAGGGAGATCGAAGGTGACGCAGACTTCGTACAGAATATCAAATCCCTCCTCCTCCAGCAAGGGCGCAGCGTGTACGACTCCAACGACAGGATGGCTGAAAAGCTCAGCCGCATCATCACCGAGAAAGAGATCGCCCGGCATCGCCGCCTCCGGCAGCAGATCGGCAGCATCAAGGAGCTGGTCTTCCAGTTCATGGACGAGGCTGCACCTCCCTGCGGCCTGCAGCTGCAGGAGCCCGCTGCCATAAAAATGAACATGGAAAGACGCCTGAACCTCGCGGAGAAACAGGCCCCCGGCATCGTACGCCAGCCTTCCAACGCCAAAGAAAAAGTGGAGGACCTGCTCCGGTTCAACAGACTGCTGAACACCACCCATATCGATAGAAAAAAACTCTGGCAGAACGTAGAGAACGCCCTCCGCAAAAGGACGACCGCCACGCTTTCCGAGATCATAGAGTCCACAGGGCTGGAGCACGGCGTGGCCGAAGTGGTAAGCTATTTCAGCTTCCTCCGCGAAAAAGCCTCCCGGGTGCAGGCCATGCAGGAGATCACCGAGCTGATACCCCTGGACGAGAACAAGACAAAATTCATTGAAGTACCTTATCTGCTATTCAGCAAATAAATTGACGACCGATGTCTGACAAACATGCCATATTACCCTATACACCGGTGCTGATAAAGCTCCTCAAAGGCCCGGTAGAATACCTGGAAAAAGGCGCCTGGGAACAGCTGCTGCAATACCAGGTCGAGCTGACCCGTTTCCTTCAGCAATTGGGCTTGGTGCTGGTGCTGGAAAAAGATGACGGTTATGCCTACCTGGAACAGATGCGTCTCGACGAAGAGGAGAGTGTGGCCGGATGGGTCCGCCGCGTACAGCTGGGTTATGAGGAAAGCATCCTGCTGGTGCTGCTGAGGGACATGATGGCGGAATTCGAAGTAGGGGACGCCGGCGCCCGCGAGCTGATCAAAAAAAGACGTGAGATCAAGGAATATGCCGAGCTGTTCTTTAAAGAGAACCCCAGCCGGGTCAAATTCATACGCGACCTGGACAGGCTCATCGATCGTGTGGAAGAGCTGGACTTTATAGAAAAGGTAGAGCAGGCCGATCTGTCCGACGAAGAGAAATTCCGTATCAAAAAGATCATAAAGGCAAGAGTGGACCACGAGATCCTTGAAAACTTTAAAAACCAATTGACGCAATATGCAGCTGGGCGTATTTAGTACCGACGAGGCCAAGTCAGGCTTTCGTTTGCAATACATGGAGATCTTCAACTGGGGCACTTTCGACGAACATGTGTGGAAGATCCGGCCCGTAGGAGAGACCTCCCTTCTCACCGGCGCCAACGGCAGCGGCAAGACCACGTTTGTGGATGCCCTGCTTACCCTGATCGTACCCGAAAAAAAATACCGCTTTTACAATCAATCCTCCGGCAGTGAAAAAAAAGGCGATCGCACGGAAGAAACATATGTTCTCGGAGGCTATGGCAGCCTGAACACAGGTGAAGCGCAGACAAGTAAAACCCTCTATCTCCGGGAGAATAAAGAGCAGGCTTATAGTATCCTGCTGGCGAACTTCTCCAACGAGGCCGAACAATACGTCACCCTCTTCCAGGTACGCTGGTTCAGCGGTTCAGAAATGAAACGGGTCTTTGCCATTGCTCATAAACCCCTTCACATCGAGGACGACTTCCGCCCCTTCGATCTCAACGGTGCCTGGCGCCGCCGCATCGATCAGCAATACAATAAAGGCAGCCGCAAACAGGTGGAGTGGTTTGACGCCGCCAGCCGCTATGCCCAGCGGCTGGTGGAAGTGCTGGGCATGCAAAGTATGCAGGCCCTCAGTCTTTTCAATCAGACCATGGGTATCAAAGTGCTGGGTGAGCTGAACGAGTTCATCCGCACCAATATGCTGGAGCCAAAGAATATGGAGCAGGAATTCCAGGAGCTGAAAAAACACCTGTCCACCCTCTCCGATGCCCAGCGCAATATCGAAAAATCGGAAGAGCAGATCCGTCTCCTCCAGCCCCTGGAAAAACACTACCAGGGCTTCCGTGAAAGCTCCGGCCATCTAAAACAGATCCGCCAGGAGCTGGATACCGTAAAGATCTGGAACAGCTATACAAAATATCACCTCCTCGACGAAGCCATCCGGAATAAGGAAAAAGAAACGCGCCGGCTGCGCGAGGAATGGGAAAGCCTGAAAGAAAAGATCGCCGGTCTGCAGGAAGAAGAAAGACAGACACGTAACCAGCTGGAACAAAACAAGGCCGGTCAGCGTCTCCAGCAGCTGGAAAAAGATCTGCAGGCCCTGGAAAAAGAATATAAAGAGGCTGAATACGGGCTCAAGCAATTCACAGAGTGGTGTACCGCACTTCACCTGTCCGAAACCCATCCCGGCGACGAAGCGAGCTATCAACGCATAAAGAAAGAGGCCGATCGCGCCGAAAAACGCCTTGCCGGCGATATCAGGAACAATGACGAAGACCTTTACCAGGCCCAGGGCCAGCTGGAAAGGTCCCGCAGGGAAAAAGAAAACATCGAAGCAGAGCTGAATATCCTTTTGGAGAACAGGAACAATATTCCCGGTCACCTCATCCGTCTCCGCCGGGAGATCTGTCAGGCCCTGAAGCTGGAAGAGCACGAGCTTCCCTTTGCCGGCGAGCTCATGCAGATCACTGCAACCGAAACAGACTGGCAGCCCGCCCTGGAAAAACTATTGTATCCGCTTTCCACCCGTCTGCTGGTGCCGGACAAACAATATAGGAAGGTCAACAAATTCGTCAACAATACGAACCTTGGGGCCCGCCTGGTATACAATCATGTAAAGGATATAGCGCTCAAACAGTTTGCCGACGAAGACACCGTCTGGCATAAGCTGGAATTCCATCCCGAGCATCCCCTTAGCGCCTGGGTAAGCCAGCAGGTCATACAACAGTACAATTACAGCTGCGTTGACAGCGAAAAAGCACTGGAACGTTATGAAAAGGCCATCACCCTCAACGGTCTTGTAAAAAACCGTGACCGTCAC
>DASZVM010000554.1:0-5821 GCA_035547295.1 Puia sp.
CAGCGGACAGAAGGATCACGAGGACAGAGATATCAGGTCCGTTCAGGATTTCATAGAGAAAAACATCCATTCCAAAATATCCGTGGAAGAGCTGGCCGGCCAGTTTGCAATGGGCCGGAGGAACCTGGAGCGCCGTTTTAAGAAGGCCACGGGCAACTCGGTGTTGGAATATATACAACGGGTAAAAATGGAGGCGGTAAAGAAGAGCCTGGAATCCTCACGGGTAGGTGTAAATGAGGCCATGGATAAAGTAGGTTATTCCGATCCCAAGGCATTCCGCGTGGTATTCAAAAAGGTAACGGGATTATCTCCTTTACAGTACCGCAACCGGTACAACAGGGAGTTTGCATAAAAACGGGATTTTTTTATACCTTAGTCCGACGATGAAATATACCGAGATCATACCGGGAGAAAAACTGCGGCCTTATGTAAAGTGTTATTACACTTTTGAGTCCGAAACAAATGTCGAGCTCAACGACACGGTATTTCCCGGCGCGCATATGGAGATCATCTTCAATCTTGGTGAAGGCATCTGGAAATCATCCGTCAATAATAACGTATTCAACACCACCCCCCAGGTGGAGCTCTGGGGTAAGCTCACCCAGCCGCTGGTCGTAAAGTCGGTGGGTATAAATAAAATGCTGGGCATCCGCTTTTACGCTCATTCCGCAGCTTGTTTCCTCAACGAAGAAGTTTGGGAGTTCAACGACCAGGTCTCCGATCTCAGGGACCTGCTGGGACCACCCGTGAGGATATTGCATGCCAAACTAAGAGAAGTGCCACAACTGGATAAAAGGATACAGATGATAGAGGAGTTCCTGCTGGGGCGATTGGCGGCAAAAGAAAGAAAACTAAATAGCACCCATATTTCCATGATCGGGCAGATCATAAAGGAGATGCGGCTGAGCGACGCACCTGATCATGTAGAGAACATTGCGAG
The DNA here is from genome assembly GCA_035547295.1 of Puia sp. Taxonomy (GTDB): domain Bacteria; phylum Bacteroidota; class Bacteroidia; order Chitinophagales; family Chitinophagaceae; genus Puia. Next base: position 941 of record DASZVM010000554.1, read on the forward strand.
ACGTCATAACATTTCCTCCCGTTATCTCCGGAAGCTTTTCTTGCAGTACACCGGTGTCTCACCCAAACTATACAATAAGATCAACCGGTTCCAGCACAGTCTCCAGCTCATCGTGGGAAGCGGCTCTTCCCTCACTTCCATCGCATACGAGGCCGGATACGCCGACCAGTCGCATTTTATCCGTGATTTCAAATCCTTTACGGGTTTCCCGCCCTCTGCCTACGCACCGGATGCTTACCCGGTAGCACAGGCCCTTTCCAGTAATTGACCTGTTGTTCCGTTTTGTTCAATTTTCGGCCTATTTGCCATGATAATTTTGTGGCAAATAGTAAGCTATGTCTTCCAAATTTCAACAATTCAAGGACTTACACAAGTCAGGCAATCTTTTTGTATTGCCCAATGCCTGGAATGCCGCCAGCGCGCTGCTCTTCCAGGAACAACAATTCCCCGCTATCGCCACTTCCAGCGCTGCCGTTGCAGGCAGCCTTGGTTATGAGGACGGTGAGCAGATGCCATTTTCCGAATATCTCTTTATCGTCCGCCGGATATTATCCGTTGTCAGGGTACCGGTGACTGTGGATATAGAGATGGGATATGGGAATTCCAATGAGGCTATCTATGACAACATCATGCAGCTGATAGACCTGGGCGTGGTTGGCATCAATATCGAGGATTCCATCATTCAAGGGTCTGGCCGCACCCTGAAAGATGCAGCGCGTTTTGCGAAAACGATCGAATTCATCCGTAACAAACTCTCTTCCGGCAGCCACGATCTCTTTATCAACATCCGCTGCGATACATTCATCCTGAATGTCACAGACAAGCTCGCAGAAACCTTACGCAGGCTAAAGATCTATGAGACTACGGGCGCCGATGGGATCTTTCTGCCCTGTATCGCTGATGAGAAAGATATCATGACGGTGGTACAAAACACATCACTGCCCTTGAACGTCATGGCCATTCCCGGTCTTCCCGGTCTCGACAGATTGCAGCAGCTGGGTGTGCGAAGGGCAAGCATGGGAAACTTTTTATATAACAAGACCTACGGAGCCGCCGATGAGCTCGGACGGCAGATCGTCACGGACAGGAACTTTTCATCTATTCTTTCTTAAACTATAAAACTCAAAAAAATGAACTTACCAAAAAGGGCAGAAGATGCTCACGCAGCGCTTGCAGCTGCCTTTAACACAGGAGACGCCGCCACCGTAATGAGCATGTACGATAGTACGGGTATTATTGTACCCGAGCCCGGCCGGCCCGTGACAGGCAGGGAGCAATTCCAGACCGCCATAGAAGCCATTTTATCCATCAAAGGAAAAATGGAGATCAGGACGGTGTATTGTCTTCAGACAGGGGATATTGCCGTCGGAAGGTCCGAATGGAATATCACGGATGGCAACGAAGTAAAAATAAGCGCCAAAGGCGTCGAAGTCATGCGCAGGCAGCCGGACGGCACCTGGAAGATATTGATCGATCACGCTTTTGGAGCAGAGGTCAATCTCGTATCTTATTGATAATCAATAATGAAATATATAAACTCCAAAAAAGCCCCTTTTTGTAGTTACATTTCTACAGCCGGCTCGTACTAATTCTATATAAGGGACTAAAAGAAAAGATATCAGTCATCGAATATACGAGTACGATCCATAATCATTCGCTTATCGGATCTTAATTTTTGCGACAGGTTGTTTTAAGGGTCAGGCCATCCGCTTATCTAAGCCGGGTGGCCTTTTTTCTGGCCCTTCCCCGTGGCCACAGATGCTTCCGCGGTCACAATTAATCCCCTGTATTACCGTTGTATCCAATGAATGGGCGATTCCTGAAAAATCGTAATTTTACGCCCTGAAAAGCGCCTAATTCAACTGATCCCATCGCCGATACATATAAATGGCAAATTCTATGAGTGTTATTCACAATAAGGATCTAGGAACCAAACAAAAAGCGCTTGCCATTAATCTCGATCCCAGGATCTACGGCTCATTCGCAGAGATTGGCGCCGGTCAGGATGTTGCCGCCAATTTCTTCAAGGCCGGCGCTTCGTCGGGTACCATCGCCAAAACAATGTCCGCCTACGATATGACCTTTTCCGATGCCATCTATGGTGCGCAGGAAGGACGCCGTTTTGTCAGCGAAGCCCGTCTGATAGCCATGCAGGAAAAAGAATACGGACTGCTGATCGAGCGGCTGGATGAAAAGCGGGGCGACAATACCACCTTTTTTTCCTTCTCCGACACGATGTCCGCCCTGAACTATCATAAGACAAACGAAGGTCACGGCTGGATGGGTGTCCGTTTTCAGCTGACCCCCCGGGGAGAGTTCAATGACGTGGTGATCCATGTAAAAATGCTGGATAATGACAATGTCCTGCAGCAGAATGCCGTAGGGGTTCTGGGGGTCAACCTGATCTACGCCTGTTTCTACTACCATACCCATCCCAATATCTTCCTTCTGTCCCTGATGGACAATCTTTCCAAAGATGCCATGCAGATAGACATGATCCGTTTTGAAGGGCCGGACTTTACGAAGATCGACAACAGGCTGATGAGCCTGCACCTGGTGAAATATGGGTTCTCGGATGCAGCGCTCTTTGGTCCGGATGGCGAAAACATGCAGCCTTCCGAGGTCCTGTACAAAAAGCACATTGCCGTGATACGTGGCCGCTTCCGTCCCGTCATCAACCTGCACATGGACATGCTGAGCACGGGGGTTAAGCAATTCATGCAGGAACCCGATGTCGATAAGAACAATGTGATGGTGATCACTGAGCTGACCCTGCAGGCGTTGAAAGAGAGAAATGCCGATCCCACTGCCGAGATAGACGAAAAAGACTTCCTCGACAGGGTGGATATCCTCTGCGCGCTGGGACAAACGGTCCTGATCTCGGACTTCCATGAATATTACAAGCTGGTGGCCTATCTGTCAAAGATCACCAAGCTGAAAATGGGCGTGGTCCTTGGCTATCCCAATCTGGAATATATCTTTTCAGAGGTGCATTACCAGGACCTGCCGGGGGGCATCCTGGAATCGTTTGCCACCCTCTTCAGCCGGAAGGTAAAGCTGTTCATTTATCCCACCTTGCGCAATGGGATCATCTATAACTGTCTGCGGTTTAATCCTCCATCCCTGCTGGTAGACCTGTATCGCTATCTCATCGCCAATAATAAGATCGAGGATATCCATCATTATAACGAGGCCAATCTCCAGATCGACACGGATAAGGTCCTGCACCTGATCAAGCGGGGGGCGGAAGGATGGGAGGAATATGTGCCTGCCGAGGTAGCCGCCATGATCAAGGAAAGACGTCTGTTCGGGTATGCAGAAACCAGGATGGCAAAAGAAGATAAGACGGGGGATGCGGTGCGACAACAAATCCAGGAGTAATGAGCGCAAACAAGGCCGGAGGCGGAAAAGCGGGTGTTTACGAGCTATTGCACGCGCGCCCCTGACCGGCTGCGTTACCATTTCTTAAAGATCACAAATACCGCCAGTACGATAAGTCCAAAGCCCAAAAGATGATTCCAGGCGAGCCTTTCTTCTTTAAAAAAGATCAGGGTAAATCCCATAAATACGGTCAGGGTAATAGCTTCCTGTATGGTCTTTAGCTCTACCAGGGAAAAAGGGCCTCCATTTTCCTTGAAACCACCCTCATTGGCGGGCACCTGGAAGAGGTATTCAAAAAAGGCCATCCCCCAACTGATGAGGATGATGGCAAACAGGCTCAAATGCTTTCCCCAGGAATATTCCTTGAATTTTAAATGACCGTACCAGGCAAAGGTCATAAAGCTGTTGGAGATGATAAGAAAAATGATGGTTCTGACGCCCCGCATCGTATTTGCTTTATTTAACTGATCCTGCAATATACAGCAGGATTGAACAGGATGCGAAAACAACCTTGCCATCCTATTTTTACCCGTTGAGAAAGCTATCATATGTATCCGAAAACAAAAATCCTGCTGCTGTCCATATTGACCCTCTGTACCCTGTCTGTACAAAGCCAGGACAAAACAGCCACCTCTCCACAGCTTGTATCCTCCACCATGGCCGACACATGGCCTGCCGTCGATGCCCTGGGCCGGCATCTTCCCCTGGCGGCAGAGCAAGATTCCATACGGTCCGACAGGTACGTCGGAATTTTTTATTTTATCTGGCACGGCGCACATGGTTATGACAAAGACAGAAAGCCCCGGGCGGACGAGGGTGTACAAAACAAGGCACCCGGCGACACCGTCAGTCCATACGACATCACAAAGATCCTCGCCGCCAATCCCACGCACCCCCAATATGGCCCTCCCCTCGCTTTTCATTATTGGGGCGAACCCGCTTTCGGCTACTATCTGCCGGATGACGAATGGATCATCCGCCGTCACGCGCAGATGCTTTCCGACGCGGGGGTGGACGTCCTTATCCTGGATGCCACCAATACGTTTATCTATCTTCCGCAAGTAACTAAGCTGCTCACCACTTATGAGGCTTTGCGCCGTGAAGGCCATTCCACGCCTGCATTTGCTTTTATCGTCAACTCCAGCCCGGGTCATACGGTCCGCCGGCTATATGATGCTCTCTATGCCAGGGGGCTCTTTAAAGACCTTTGGTTCTACTGGAAAGGCAAACCCCTGATGTTGTGTCCCCGCGACAGCCTGGACAATACCACAGCGGCATTCTTCACCTGCCGCAGGTCATGGGCATGGAGCAAGGATCAGGCATGGTTCGGGGACGGGAAAGACAAATGGCCATGGCTGGACCATACCCCTCAAAATTACGGATGGCACGAAGCAAAAGACAAACCGGAAGCCATCAGCGTAGCTGTCGCCGAACACCCCGTGTCCAACATCGGCCGAAGCTTTCATAACGGGAAGGAGCCGGACACATTACGGAGCAGAG
>DASZVM010000555.1:0-18925 GCA_035547295.1 Puia sp.
TTCATAAGAATTAGAGGGGACAAAGGTATAAAACTCAAATAAAGAAGGTTGACAAACTTAATAATGTAACGCAAGGTCCCTGCTGAGCATAAACGTGGAGAATTACCAGGTTTTTAATTCCACATAAATTTCCACAAAAAACAACAAAATACCAATAATATTAGATTTAAAACACTGATATATTTTGTACTCTATCAACTCTTTTCCAAAAAATAAAGCTCATTTTTAAGCTCCACAAAAAAATGAGCTTTTAAAACTACTTCCTCGTAAACTTTATCTCCATTGTCTTGAACTCCTGCCCCCCCATGTTGGCGAACATTTCCATGGTCATATGGTTGTCGTCGGTGAATTTGAGGGTTTCCCGTATAGGGATGTCTTTCCCTGTTGCGGGGTCGACCATGGGGCCTGAGAAATTGATGCTGTTGGTGGCGGCATCCCAGGTGCCTGTAAGGTTCATCATGCCTGTCCCCATATTGTCTATCCAGTTGTTGACAAATATCTTTTTCGCGTTGTCATAACCTGTGACGCTGATACCTTCGAAGGGCTGGCCCATGAAATTGCCCGTATTGGTGCCTTTCAGGTAGCGGCCGCCCAGGATCATTTCATTTTTTAATTCTCCGGTGGAATTCATCGGCGCGGCATTGGGCTGCATCCACATGCTGATGGCGGCGTCCCAGTTGCCTACGGATTTTGCCATCATCTTATGGATATCTCCCGGGGTAGCGTATGCCATCATGGCTTTCATATCGTCGTCGCTCTGTGCGTGGGAGGGAGTGTAAAAACATACAGCAGCGACGATCAGCGCAGCAAAGGTTAGCTTGTTCATAAAATTTGTTTTGGTGAAGCAAAAGATACGAAAAATAGTAAAATGTTCCATCATTATAGTTAAACCTTACATTGTTTAGGGGGGATGGGGCCTGTACCTTTAATTGCACTTCTAAAACGGTGAAGTCATATGAAATTATGCCTGTCTGTCCTGGTTGCGACTCTTATCGTAACTCTCTCTATCCCAACTGCTCACGCTGCTCAAGGTCGTACCGCGGCCATGCAATACGATGATACCGCTTATCTTCATGTCGTCACGCTAAGGGCCGCTAAGATCGTAGCCGGTCTGGGTATTTCGGACCCCTCATTTGCTGCCCGGGTCAGGGATACCATTGCGCATCAGTACTGTAACCTGAATGCTATTTATACCGAGCGGGATGACCGTATCAAGGCAATAAAAGGCCAGGCGGGGGTAGACCAGCAGACCCTGGATTCCGTAAAGAAAGTTGCCGGAGAAGACGCTGGCCGGAAAATTGCCCTATTGCATGTACAGTACCTGGACAAGTTGTCGAAGATGCTGAGCCCTCAGCAGGTGGATGGCGTGAAGGACGGAATGACTTATGACGTGCTGCATGTTACTTATCGCGCTTACCTCCAAAAGCAACCTGATCTTACTGAAGAACAGAAAGCACGGATACTGGCTGAGCTTACTGAGGCACGGGAACATGCGATGGATGCAGAGTCATCGGAGAAGAAGCATGCCTGGTTCGGGAAATATAAAGGTCGGATCAACAATTATTTGTCGGCTCAGGGTATACACTTGTAAAAATTAATTGCTTATTTTAATAATTGGTTGCTATATGAAATATCTAATGAGTTGCTGTATGCAACATCTAACGAAACGCTTGTTATTGATCTTTTTTTTGGCGGGCGGAGCGCTTTCCCTCCATGCCCAGAAGAAGGCGGTGTCGGGGACGGTTGTCAACCAGGACACCAATGAGCCTCTACAGGGCGTCACTGTCACGGTGAAGGGCACAACGCAAACCGCCATCACGGACGCCAAAGGTTTTTTCTCCATGACGGTGGCCAACCGGTCAAGAGGCATTAACCTCGTATTTACTTATGTCGGTTATGACCGGAAAGAAATTTCTTCCTCTCCCAATGAGATCATCACGGTGCCATTGACTGTCAGTAATAAGTCGATGAATGAAGTGGTGGTCGTCGGTTATGGCGCAACAAAAAGGAGCTCCCTCACCGGCTCTGTATCGACAGTAGATATTAAAAAAGTGGAAGATATTCCAGCATTGAGCATGACGGCTGCCCTTAGGGGTACAGTGCCTGGTCTGAGCGTCAGCGGCGGTACGCAACGTCCCGGACAGGGGACTACCATCACAGTGAGGAATCCCGTGGCGTTTGCCAAGGACGGCGGGCAGGGTACCAACCCCCTGTTTGTGATCGACGATGTCATCCGGACGCAGGCCGACTTTGACCTGCTGGATATAAATGAAGTAGAGAGCGTTTCCGTGCTCAAGGATGCGGAGGCGGCGATCTATGGTGTTCAGGGGGCCAATGGGGTCATCATCGTTCGTACAAAAAGAGGGCATGCCGGTGTGCCAAAAGTCGCTTTCAGCACTTCCGTGGGCGCTTCCAACGCAACCATGCTGCCCAAAATGATGAACAGCACGCAGCTGGCTACATTCAATAACGATTATACCCAGGGATCGGTGTTTCAGCAAACGGCTTCCACGGGCGTGGGCGTACCGGTGAATCAATTTTATGATTCCCTGGGCTACCTCCATAAGGCGGACGGTACCGTAGCTACCACACCGCTGGCTACCTGGTATACGCCGGATGAGATGGCATATTTTGCTACGCATAGCCACAATTATTTAAAAGAAGCATTCCAGACCGCTTATGTGGAGCGCGCTGCATTGAATGTCAGCGGAGGTAACGATAAGCTGACGTATTTTGTAGGAGGTGATATCGTGAACCAGAATTCCAACTTCAAAGGCATCAATTCCTATAAATACGGGTTGAGGGCTACGGTGGATGCCAAGCCGGCCAAAGGCCTTGATGTCATGGTGTCTTTAAGCGACGATATCTCTTATTCCAAAAGCTATTGGTACAAGGTACAGAGCACTTCTGAAAGCCTGGACAATGACGCCGCATCGCTGCAGAACGTACAGCCCTGGCAGGAATATTTTATCAACGGCAACCCCGTGGTGATGGGCGGAAGCAACACAGGCGGATATGATAATGTTAATTTTTTCCAGATACAGAACTCGAATAACTATACCAAGGCCAATGCATATGTGATGAATATCCTTGGCAAGGTCACGTATGAGATACCTGGCGTAAAGGGCTTGACGGCGATGTTTACGATGAATAAGAACATCAACAACGCCAACAACAAACAATTCGGTACCAGGTTCCTTTATTACAAATATGCCGGTACCGGGGCAAACCATCATATTCCCGGCGGCGACCTGCTGGGGACTTACACTGTTCTCAACGGCGATAAGGTACGTTTGAACCCGGTGTTCGCCAATTCTTACCAGATGGATGCGGGATTGAATTACAACCGCACTTTTGGAAAGCATACGATAAGCGCCGTGGCGCTTTATGAGCAGAGGGAGCAGAGCACGGAAGGGGTGAATGCAGAGTCCGACGGAGTGGTCAATGGAGGCCTGGACTATCAGACCTTTACAACCGGGACGCAAACCTCCAATCAGTCCAGCTCTGTCAGTCAGTTTGGTTTCCTGGCCTTTATATCCCGGATCAACTATAGCTATGCAGGCAAATACCTGTTACAGCTGGTGTACCGTGCGGACGGCAGCAGCAGGTTTGCCAAAGGAAATAACTGGGGCAGCTTCCCCGCGGCATCCGTGGGCTGGGTGGTCTCCGAAGAGCCTTTTCTCCGGGATAAGTATACCTGGCTGAACATGTTGAAGGTGCGTGCATCCGTCGGATTGACCGGTACGGACAATACCAAACCGTATCAGTACCAGTCGAGCTATAAGCTGGGCACCGGCAGCAGCGGCGGCGCCGTGTTCAATGAGGGGGCCAGGAGCATCGGTGTCCAGCCGAATATTTCCCTGCCGAATAAAAATGTCACCTGGGACCATGTACTGAAAACAGATTATGGTGTGGATATGGGTATGTTGAACAACCGTCTGACCTTTACGGCCGACTATTTCTGGAGTCATGGTTATGACCTGCTGACAACGCTTAGCTCATCCGTTCCCGTGCCCATTGGAACAAGCGCGCCTACGGAGAACCACAACATCGTCAATATGTTCGGATATGAGCTGTCCGCAGGGTGGAGGGATATTGTCGGGAGGAAGTTCTCCTACAGCTTTACACCCTTCTTTACCTGGTCCGACAATAAGAACATCAAGATCGACGTAGCTTCCGGGAATGTGGGCGGTCCCCTGGACCTTACCGGGAAGTCCAGCGATCCGGGCAACTATGGCTACAAATCGCTGGGTATTATCCGGACGCAGGCGGATGCCGATGCTATCATAAAAGAGAGAAGCGGGGCTGCGGGCGGTGTGAACAAGGTGACGATTTTTAATACGCCTGTACAACCCGGGATGATCAACTACAAGGATTACAATGGGGACGGGATCATCGACGCGAATGACCAGGTGTACCTGACAAAGAAGCAAAGCAACCATTATGCATTGGGTCTCAACTTCAGCGCCGGCTATGGTTCTTTGAACCTCAACGTCATCATGGGTATGTCATGGGGCGGCTGGACGACCATCGATGGTCAGAAGCCCGCTTTTCAATCCAGCTCTTCCACCGGGGCCTCTATCCAGGATAACCGGCCTGTCTACTGGGCAGACCACTGGACGCCTACCAATACCAATGCAAAGTATCCGGCGCCTTACTTCACGGGCAATTACCAGCAGACAACCGATTTCTGGCTGGTACGCGCTACATCGTTCAATATCACCAGCGCAAACCTGAGCTATACGCTGCCGGCCAAATACACTGAAAAGGTGGGTGTTGCCAGCGCCCGGCTCTACCTCGTGGCGACCAACCCCCTTCAATTTATCAACCCGTTCCCTGGTCATTACCGGGATCTGCAAACAGCATTGTATACCTATCCCAGTCTTAGGACCATTTCTTTCGGATTAAACGTTGGACTTTAAACCAGACGATCATGAAAAAAACATATTCGATCATAACTATAGCAGCGATCTGCTCCCTTTTGGCGGGCGGCTGTACCAAAGTATTGGATAAGCAGGACCTTGGCAATTTTACCGTAGATGAGGTGTTCAATGATTCTTCCGTCGCCAAGCTGAGCCTGGATTACATATATAGTCAGAACCAGCCCGGCTGGTTTGGCAATTCCGGCGGAACCCTGGGAGGGACTTATTCCACGATCACCGATGAGCAGTATGGCGACAATGCCTATGTAAAGGGTACGGTGACCATCGAGACCGTGGGCGACATAGGTAACCAGGCAAACCAGGGCAACTATTTCAAGCTGCGTACGATCAACATGTTCATCCAGAACATGAATGCAGGATCATTGGACCCGGATATGAAAAAACGGTTTGTCGGTCAGGCTCTTTTCTGGAGGGCTTACCGTTATTTCGAGCTGGTGAAGCTGTATGGGGGTGTTCCCGTGGTGCTGGTACCCCTGGATGGCGTTGGGGATGCCGCTAAAGCAGCCGCGAACCTGCCCCGTAATACGACCACGGAAACTTTTACCCAGATCATCAACGACCTGGATAGCGCAGTGGCCTACTGTCCCGTGAAATGGTCCAAGAATGATGATTACGGCCGTGTTACATCAGGGGCGGCACAGGCCTTTTTAGGGCGTGTGCTTCTCACCTATGCCAGTCCTCAATTCAATCCGGGCAATGATGGCTCCAGGTGGCAGGCAGCTTATGATGCCAATACAAAAGCGGTGGCAATCCTTTCCGCCAACGGGTTTGGCCTTTATCCCAAATGGGATTACACCATGTGGACGACAGAAGGAAGCGCTGGCGGCAGCACTCCCCGCAACCCTGAAGCGGTATGGGTAACTCAATACAATACGAGCAATACGGATATCGAGCAGAATAATGAAACATACGATGCCGGCAGCCGTCCCAAGTACCTGTCCACCTCCGGCGGCAGCAATACGCCCAGCTGGGACCTGGCCGCCGCCTTTCCCATGAAGGACGGTAAGGATACCCTGACGTCCAGCTATGCGTACAACATGCAGACGTTTTACAAGGACAGGGATCCCCGGTTCTATCAGACCATTGCTTATAACGGTTGCAACTGGGGGCTTTCCGGTAATTCCACCTATCGTCTCTGGACCTATTATTACTTCAATAATAAGAATAAGCCGACCACTACGGCGAGTACGGAAACTTCCGCCAGCTCATCCGGATTTTATCTGCGTAAGGGAGTCGACCCTTCGCTGACCGTAGCAAATATCGCTTATGCGGGTACCGACTGGATCGAGATGCGGTATGCGGAGGTTTTGTTGAACCAGGCGGAAGCTGCTGCCGAGATAGGTCATTTAGGGCTGGCGGACGAAGCTTATGCCAACCTGATCGCCATCCGCAAGAGGGCGGGTATCGATGCCGGCAGCGATGGTCTTTATGGCCTGACCAGCGGGATGAACCATGATCAGATGATCGACGCCATCATGTTTGAAAGACGTATCGAGCTGGCTTTTGAGGGCAAACGGTACTGGGACCTGCGGCGCAGGCGGCTGCTGGCAAGCACGCTCAATGGAAAAATGAGGTCTGGTGTCGTCGTGCTGCTGAATAACAATAACTCCTACACCGACTATATCACCAGCACAAGGGATGCCAGCGCTGCGGCATCCCTGGACGATCTATACCAGACGACCTTTACGGTGACCCTCAAGCCGCTGGATACTTATCCCCTTGCGGTTCAGAGCGAAGACTATTTCTTTGGCATACCGACCAAATCCTTGCAAAACAACGTTAACCTTGTACAGAACAACACCTGGGGCGGAGCATTTGACCCGCTGAAGTAAGCCATAAAAACTTTTGAAATGAATAGAAGGATCTTTTTGTCATGTTGTTTTATTGCTACTGTACTGTTATTCGCGGGCCCGGTTATGGCCCAATATCCGACCATCCCCGAAGATGTAAAAGCACAATCCGAAGCCCTGATGAAGGAGACCTATCGCCGGAGCGATTCCGCCTGGCAGGCGGCATGGCCCATCGTCGACAATGATGCCAGGCATGGCAAACCTTATGTACCCTGGGCTGCCCGGCCGACGGACCTTCCTCAATCCGATCTGTTGGCTTTTCCCGGTGCAGAGGGCGGCGGCGCCCATAGTTTTGGCGGCCATGGCGGCAGGGTCCTTGTCGTTACGAGCCTGGAGGATTCGGGACCCGGGACATTGCGCTGGGCCTGCGAGCAAGGCGGCGCCCGTATCATCGTCTTTAATGTGGCCGGCATCATCCATTTGAAGAGCCCCGTCATTGTCCGCGCTCCTTATATCACTATCGAAGGACAGTCGGCGCCGGGGGATGGGATATGTGTGGCAGGAGAATCCTTCTGGGTAAACACGCACGATGTCATCATCCGGTATATGCGGTTCCGCAGGGGACAAACGAATGTGGGCCGTCGTGATGATGCGTTGGGCGGCAACCCCGTAGGCAATATCATCGTCGATCATGTCTCCACCAGTTGGGGCCTGGACGAGAACTTTTCCATGTACCGCCATATGTTCGATCCGGGCGATGGAAGCAAGGAGGAGAAGCTGGGAACCGTGAATATTACTATTTCCAACTGTATCTCGGCTGAGTCGCTGGATACCTGGAACCATGCGTTCGGGACCACGATGGGAGGGGAGAACTGTATGCTTGTCCGCAATCTCTGGGCGGACAACACCGGCAGGAACCCTTCCATCGGCTGGAATGGTGTCTTCAACTTTGTGAACAATGTGGTATTCAACTGGCATCACCGGAGCATGGATGGCGGCGATTATACCAGTCATTTCAATATCATCAACAACTATTTCAAACCGGGACCCGTGACGCCAAAGGATGCTCCTGTGGGGCACCGGATCCTGAAGCCGGAGACGGGCAGAAGCAAGCTGAAGACCCTGTATTTCGGCAGGGCCTATGTCAACGGGAATATCATGGATGGCTATCCTGAGATCACGAAAGACAACTGGGCCGGCGGCGTACAGGTGGGAGAGGAGAAGGATGCAGGTCAATACAAGGATTATATGAAGGCTGACAAGCCCTTCCCCATGCCGCCCGTGAAAATATTGCCGGCACAGGAAGCCTTTCAGTTCGTACTGACGAATGTGGGTGCTACGCTGCCTCACCGGGATGCCGTGGATGCACGGGTGGTAGAGCAGGTACGTACGGGTAGGATAACCTATAAAGAGGTGAATACGGATACGATGAGCCAGTTTAAAGTTCGTAAATTGCCTAAGGACTCCTACAAGCTGGGTATCGTCACCGATGTTGTGGAAGTAGGAGGTTACCCTGATTATAAAGGCGCTCCCTATAAGGATGCGGACAATGACGGGTTGCCGGACGAGTATGAAACAAAACATGGTCTGAACCCGCATGATCCCAATGATTCCGCAAAGCCGGCGGTGAATGGCGGAGGCTACTCCAATATTGAAGTTTATCTGAACACGCTGGCATTGAAGGGGGAAAAGCCCATAAAAGGTTAGGAGATATCACCCCATCAACAATAGAATGATGACATTTCGTTTGTGCTTATCCGGCAGTATCTTTCTTTCAGGGATATTGGTGTCCCTTTCATCACCGGCTCAGAAGAAGACAAAGCCCGCAGAACCTCCTCCGCCTGTTGCAGTAATGAAGGATGGGCGGATGGTGTACGCTCCGGATGGGAAGGGCGACAGGATACCCGATTTTTCTTACAGTGGATACAGGGGTGGGGATACGGCCATCCCTCTTGTTCCTGTCCGTGTTGTCGTGCCGGTGAAGCCGGGGGATGCTACTGTGCGGATACAGGCGGCGCTTGACTATGTAGGATCGCTGCCTGCCGGCCGGCGTGGTGCTGTGCTCCTTGAAAAGGGTGTATATGAGGTGTCGGGCGGACTGGTGATCCGGCAATCCGGTGTGGTCCTGAGAGGCAGTGGCATGGGTGAAGGCGGAACGGTATTAAAAGCCACCGGCCACGACCGTCGTACGCTGATCCGGATAGCCGGAATAAACGACAGGACCACCGGCCCCGAAGTCGGCATCTCCGACCCCTATGTGCCTGTCAATGCACGTCGGCTTACACTGGCCGCACCTGCGGATCTCAAACCCGGCGACCACGTGCTCTTGCATCGTCCTTCCACAGCGGCCTGGATACATCGGCTGGGAATGGAAACTTTTGGAGGGGGAATATCGGCGTTGGGATGGAAGCCAGGACAGCGGGATGTGTATTGGGACAGAAAAGTGGTGTCGGTGGCGGGGAATGATATCACATTGGACGCTCCCCTGACCACAGCTCTGGATACCGCTTATGGAGGTGGCAGGGTCGCTTTATACCACTGGCCGGGACGTATCGAAGAGGTAGGCGTGGAAAATTTACAATGTATATCCGCATATGACGCCAACAATCCCAAGGATGAAGCGCATGCGTGGATGGCTCTAACATTAGAGAATGTTTCCGATGCCTGGGTACGGCAGGTGGTAGTCCGGCATTTTGCAGCCTCGGCTGTGGCTGTGCTGGAGACTGCCAACCGTATTACGGTGGAGGATTGTAAATATTTATCTCCTGTATCGGAGATAGGGGGCCAGCGGCGCAATGCCTTTTTTACCATGGGTGGGCAGACGTTGTTCCAGCGGCTATATGCCGAACGTGCTTTTCATGATTTTTCAGTAGGTTTTTGCGCGCCGGGGCCCAATGCTTTTGTACAATGTCAATCCTGGTATCCTTATAGTTTTAGCGGAGCCATCGACAGCTGGGCCTCGGGTGTCCTCTTCGATGTGGTGAACATAGATGGGCAGCAGCTGCGTTATGCGAACCGGGAGCAGGATGGGCAGGGGGCGGGATGGTGTGCCGCCAATAGCGTGTTATGGAATTGTACGGCTTCCCGTATCGATTGCTATCGTCCCCCGGGTGCACAGAACTGGTCGTTCGGGTCATGGGCGCAATTTGGGGGAGATGGTTACTGGGAGGAGTCCAATTCTACCATACAGCCACGCAGTTTTTATTATGCGCAGCTGGCGGCCAGGCTGGGTAAGGAGGCTGCATCCAGAGGACAGGTGCTGCCGATGGAGTCGGAGGCGTCCAGCAGTCCAACGGTGGAGCAGGCTGCGGCCCTGATAGCGGCGTCAGTAAAGCCCAGGGTTCAGATGCCGGAGTGGATCGACCAGGCTGCTGAACGGAACCCTATTCCCATAGATGCGCAGGGATCGCCCACTATCGATAAGATCACACACCCTTCGGCAACAATACCCGAAAAGGCTCCACCCATGAAGGTGGTGAATGGCTGGCTCGTACGGGGCGGAGTAGTCCTCACGGGACGGCGGTACTATGAACCCTGGTGGCGAGGGGGAGTACGCCCTTCTGACCTGGCAGAGGCCAAACCGGCCATTACCCGCTGGGTGCCGGGACGCACAGGAACAGGACTTACCGACGACCTCGAAAACCTCACCGATACTATGACCAGCCATCACGTCATTGCCATGGACCACAATTATGGTCTTTGGTACGATCGCCGCCGCGACGATCACGAACGCATCCGTCGTGAGGATGGCGACGTATGGCCGCCTTTTTATGAGCTGCCTTTTGCCCGCAGCGGAAAGGACACGGCCTGGGATGGTCTCAGCAAATACGATCTGACAAAATACAACCATTGGTACTGGAGCCGCCTGAAACACTTCGCCGATCTCGCAGATGAAAAGGGCCTGGTCCTCTTCCATCAGAATTATTTTCAGCATAATATCATCGAGGCAGGAGCGCATTATGCGGATTTTCCCTGGCGGCCCGCCAACAATATAAATCATACGGGTTTTCCGGAGCCTCCGCCTTATGCTGGTGATAAGCGGATCTTTATGGCGGAGCAATTCTATGATACGACGCATCCTGTGCGTCATGACCTGCACCGTGCGTTTATCCGGCAGTGCATGGATAATTTTTCGGGGAACAGCGGTGTCATCCAGCTCATAGGGGCGGAGTTCACCGGTCCGTTGCATTTTGTCCAATTCTGGGTGGATAATATCCGTGCCTGGGAACAGGAGAAAGGGCGCAGGGAGACCATCGGGCTCAGCACCACAAAGGATGTGCAGGACGCTATCCTGCAAGATGCAGCACGGGCTCCGGTCATCGATGTCATCGATATCCGCTACTGGTACTATCAGCAGAACGGGCAGGTATATGCGCCAAAAGGTGGCCAAAACCTGGCGCCCCGGCAGCATGAACGGCTGTTGAAACCGAAAAAAACCTCTCCCGGAGAGGTCTATCATGCAGTCCGGGAATACCGTGACCGGTACCCTGACAAAGCCGTGGTCTATTCCGCGGATGGTTGTGATAATTATGGCTGGGCCGTGTTTATGGCGGGCGGATCGCTGGCTGACATACCCGTAACAGACCGGGGCTTCCTCACGGCCGCCACAGACATGAAGCCTGCCGGCCAGTGGACCTTGAGCGGCAAAGATGGAAAGATCATCTATATAAATAAGGCAGGCGATATACAGGTGGACCTCAGCGGAATGAACGGAACCTTTCTCGTCCGCCGGATCGACCCCACTACCGGAACGATACAAAAGACAACAGAAAAGATACACGGCGGCAAAATTGTTACGCTGTCCGCAGCGGCCTCCGTAATATTATGGATAACGCATTAAGATGACCAGGAGACTTTTTTTCATATTGATCTTGTTGATGCCTGTCATCACATGGGCGGCGCCATTGCCGCGTCTCCGTGTTTCAGCGGATGGCAGGTGGCTGGTGACGGAGAAGGGAGCGCCGTTTTTCTGGCTGGGGGATACGGGTTGGCTATTATTGACAAAGCTGACAAATGAAGGGACGGATCGTTATCTGGAAGACAGAAGCAAAAAAGGATTTAATGTGATACAGGTGATGGTGCTGCATGGTCTGAAGGATGCGGATGCGTACGGCAACGCAGCCCTCATTAATAACGACATCTCCCGGCCCCTTGCCAAAGCCGGCGGCTATTGGGACCACATGGACTATGTAATTGACAAGGCAGCCGAAAAGGGTATTTATGTCGCCCTGGTGCCTGTATGGGGCAGCGTCGTCAAATCCGGAAAAGTAAGCAGAAACGCCGCACGTACTTACGCACACTTTCTCGCCGCCCGCTACGGATCTCGCTCCAATATCATTTGGATGAACGGCGGTGACATCAAAGGCAGCGACTCCGGTGCCATATGGAACATCATCGGGACCACACTCAAAGCGGACGATCCTGGGCATATCATTACTTTTCATCCCCGCGGGCGGGCTTCTTCCTCTTATTGGTTCCATGGACAAAGCTGGCTGGACTTCAACAGCGTGCAATCGGGGCATCGCAGCTATGCGCAGGATACGTCGGCAGGGGATAAACATTTTGGGGAGGATAACTGGAAGTATATTATGGAAGACTATCGCAGGCAGCCTGTTAAACCTGTGCTGGATGCGGAGCCGTCGTACGAGCAGATACCTCATGGACTACATGATACGCTGCAGCCTCGCTGGACGGACAAGGATGTCCGGCGGTATGCTTACTGGTCTGTGTTTGCGGGCGCCTGTGGATTCACCTATGGAGATAATTCCGTCATGCAGATGCTGCAGCCCGGGGATAAGCATATCGCATATGGAGCAAAAGACCCGTGGGCGAAGGCGATAGACGACCCTGGCGCCGGGCAGATGATCTATCTGAAGGAGCTGATGTTGTCAAAACCTTATTTCGACAGGATACCAGATGCTTCTCTTATCCTCGAACAGGGAACAAGATATAATTACCTGGCAGCCACCCGGGGAAAGGACTACGCTTTTATCTATACCGCCAACGGACGGGACATGAAGATAAATATGGGCAGGATCGAGGGGGACACGGTAAATGCATCGTGGTATAGCCCTCGCGATGGACACCGGACTGTCATCGGTGCCATACCCAATAAGGGTGCACATACCTTCCAGCCACCTGGCGGAGGCGATACCCCCTTCGCTACCGGCAGCGCCGACTGGGTCTTGATTTTGGAAACCCCTGCCCCTCCCAAGCAAATTTATCTGTTCACCTCTTTCAGAGAACCAGCCACGGATGGTCTTTATTATCTTGTCAGCGAGGATGGGCGTCATTGGAAGGACCTGGGCGGCGGCTGGCTAAAGCCCGAAATCGGTCAGCAGCCTGTGATGCGGGACCCATCCATGGCACAGGGGGCGGACGGCATCTGGCGGCTGGTGTGGACGTGCGGATGGAATGGGGACAAGGGTTTCGGTTATGCTATGTCAAAAGACCTTATCCACTGGAGCGATCAGCGATTTATCCCTGTCATGCAGCAGGAACCCACGGCTTTCAATGTCTGGGCGCCGGAGGTATTTTATCAGAAGGACAGCAACCAATTCCTCATCGTCTGGGCGACTACCATTCCACATCGTTATCCTAAAGGACAGGAGGATGAGAACAACAATCACAGATTGTATTGTACCACGACCAGGGATTTTATAAGTTTTTCTCCTACCCGGCTGTTCTATGATCCGGGCTATAGCGTGATAGATGCTACGGTGGTGCAACGTGGTGTAAAGGATTATGTTCTGGTGTTCAAGGACAACACCCGTCCTCAGCGGAACATCAAGGTCGCTTTTGGCAAAAATGCAGGAGGGCCTTATCATGATGCTTCAGCTGCTTTTACGCCGCCTTATACGGAAGGACCTGCCGTGGCAAAGGTGGGGAGGGACTGGTTGATCTACTACGACATGTACAGGGACAAGAAATACGGAGCGATGAGGACGGTGGACTTTAAAACATTCATCGATATTACCGACAGCATTTCCGTCCCCGCCGGTCACAAACACGGTACCATCGTCATGGTGGGCAGGGAGACTGCGCAACGACTAACGGACGCAGGTAGGGCAAAAGATATTGTTCACTACAGCGGCAGCACTTTATCGAATGTGGACTATCATCACGGGCAGCTGAAGCCTGTGGTGGGCGTTCATAATATACAGGTGTTCCGGGCCAACCGGGAGCATCCCGACGAGGCGGAAGGATCGGGATGGACCTACAACCATGCGCCCATGCTGGCTTATTGGAATCAGCGGTTCTATCTTGAATACCTGAGCGACAGCATCGGAGAAAGTGTCCCTCCGGGGCAAACTTTGCTGCTCACCTCGCCTGATGGACATACCTGGGGTAAGCCGGTGGTGCTTTTTCCCCCTTATAAGATACCTGACGGTACGACGAAACCTGGTAATCCCGGCGTGGCAAAGGACCTGATGGCTGTCATGCATCAGCGGATGGGCTTTTATGTTTCGAAGACCCGCCGGCTGCTGGCGTTGGGTTTTTATGGCATTTGTCTCGATCCGCATGACGATCCAAACGACGGAAAGGGCATCGGACGTGTAGTCAGAGAGATCCATGCGGATGGAAGCTTCGGGCCTATCTACTTTATTCACTACAATCCCGCCTGGGATCAGCATAATACATCCTATCCCTTTTATACTTCCAGCAAGGACAGCGGGTTTGTGACAGCCTGTGACGAGCTGATGGCCACGCCCCTGATGATGATGCAGTGGGTGGAGGAGACGGACAGGAAGGACCCATTGATCCCCTTACATAAGGACTACAAGGCATTTAATTTTTATCATCTTCCGGACAACAGGGTCGTAGGACTGTGGAAGAATGCGTTGACGGGTATCAGTAAAGATGAAGGCCGTACGTGGTCGGCAGTCACCAGGGCGCCTCATTTCGTAAACAGCAATGCAAAGATATGGGGGCAGCGTACTTCCGATGGCAGGTATGCAACAGTATATAACCCATCCGAATTCCGTTGGCCCCTGGGCATCTCCACCAGCGCAGACGGCCTCGATTACACCAATCTGCTTCTGGTACAAGGTGAGATATCCACCTGTCGCTACGGGGGAAACTATAAAAGCTATGGACCGCAATATACCCGGGGTATCGGGGAAGGGAATGGTGTGCCTCCGGACGGTAATCTTTGGGTGACATATAGCATGAACAAGGAGGATATATGGATCGCCTCCATCCCGATACCAGTCACAGAAAAAGTAGATGAGAACATAGATGATACCCTCACGCAGGCACATACATGGAACAAATGGAATATCTATAGCCCCCGCTGGGCGCCTGTAACAGCCGACAGCCTGCAAGGGCTGATCCTAAAGGATGCCGATCCCTATGATTTTGCAAAAGCAGAGCGTGTATTCCCCGTGTCGAAAGAAATGGAGGCTGAATTCTCACTGACACCCGGACAGGCTGATCATGGGCAGCTGCAGATTGAATTCCAGGACGAAAGGAATACGCCCGCAGTAAGGCTTAGCTTCGAACCGGACAGCACCCTTATCGCAAAAGCAGGCGCAAGAATAAAAAAGATCACGACTTATAAAGCCGGCGAAACGTATAAGATCCGGGTGACCCTGAACACCAACACCCGGATGTACACCGTTAATATCAACGGAAAGGATATGCTCACACAATTGTTTTTCGCACCCGTTGAAAGCTTTGGACATATCGTCTTTCGCACGGGTGAGGCGCGTCATTTCCCAACGGCGGACAGTGGTCCCGAGGCTGACAGGGACCTGCCCCACGCAGGTGATAAGGTCCCCGAAGCAGGGTTCGCCATTCACTATTTAAAGACGAAAAAGCTATGATGAAATGGATCTCCATATCAGTTGCAATATTGCTGACTACTGCTGCTGCCGGTCAGGTTGAGCGGGAGGTGTCTGCGACGGATATCGGGGGTTTTGCAGGAGACAGGATAGAGAAGAACGAAGAACATTATATAAAGACATTTCCAATAGGTCAATACATAAAACTGATAGAAGAACGCAGCTTCACCGCCTGGGACTGGCGGCAGGGCGAACAGCCGGGGAAGTGGCTGGAGTCGGCGATCCTTACCTCGGCGCGTACCCATGATCCTGCATTGGATAAAGAGGCGCATGCCATGTTCGAAAGGATCGTAAAGTCCCAGGCGCCGGACGGATACGTCGGTATCACCAGCCAGACCGTTCGTACAGCGGAGAAGCCCTTGCGGGGCATGGATGCTTATGAGCTGTATTTCTTACAACATGCCCTGCTCACTGCCTATGAAGTATGGAAAGACAACAGGGGACTTGCCGCCGCAAAAAAATTAGGCGATTATTTTTTACGCTATATCGGCCCCGGAAAGGCGGAGTTCTGGCCCAGTGCCGTACATTATCCTGAAAATAAAGGGAAAATATTAAAAGGCGCCCAGCATTCGGATATTGCGGGACATAGCATACATTATTCCTGGGAGGGGACTTTGCTCATCGACCCCATGATGCGGCTGTATCAGCTGACGAAGGACCAGCGATATCTTGACTGGTGTAAATGGGTGGTAAGCAGCATCGACAAATGGAGCGGATGGGACGCTTATTCCAACCTGGATAAAGTAGCCGCAGGAGAGATGCCTGTGAACAAGATACAGCCGTATGTACATGCGCATACATTTCAAATGAATTTTCTGGGTTTGCTAAGACTCTACCAATCTACCGGCGACAATTCCTGCCTCAGAAAAGTAAAAGGCGCCTGGGACGACATAGCTTCCCGGCAATTATATATCACCGGTGGAGTGAGCGTAGGTGAACATTATGAAAGAGATCATGTCAAACCATTGACGGGTGAGATGATGGAGACCTGCGCTACGATGTCGTGGATGCAGCTGTCGCAATATTTATTGGATATCACCGGTGATCCGAAGTACGCGGATGCGATGGAGAGGATCTTATGGAACCAGGTCTTTGCCGAGCAGACCATTGATGGGGATGCCAACCGGTATTTTACACCGCCCAATGGGTATTTGCCCAAGGGGTATTTCCGGGAGCCGGATTGTTGTATGGGCAGCGGTCACAGGCTGTTGTCGATGGTGCCGGGTTGGATCTATGCCAGGGGTGCGGGTGGGGCCATTTACGTCAATCAATACATCCCTTCCAAATTGAGATTGGGCAACGTTCAAATATCACAACGGACGTCCTTTCCAGAAGACGAAAAGATCACGCTCTCTATCAATTCCGCTTCACCCCAAAATTTCCCGGTATACATACGCATCCCTTCCTGGTGCAAAGATGCCATGCTCTCCGTCAACGGAAAAAGTGTGGACCGCATCCGGGCCGGCGAATACGCACGGATCACTCGCACCTGGAGACAAGGTGATATCATTACCCTTACGCTTCCTATGACCCTTGCATGGGTACGGCATGACCATTATATAAAGACATCTGACAGGAAGCCGTATAAGGAGGAGCCGGGTGGTGAGGCGCCCTATGCGCTGACGAGGGGCCCTGTGGTATATGCGCTGGACGATATCTGGTATCAGGGGGATACGGCCGATTTCGCAAAGGGCTGGATGGACACGGTAAAGTTTGTGCTGAAGGACCCGGTAAAATTCAGACAGGTGACCACCCCCGGCAAAGAGATACTGGGTCCCGGATATGAAGTCCCCATTCTTTTGAAGGATGGTAAACAAACCTCGATACCCATCTATCCTTTTGCTAACATCGGGAAATGGTATCGCGACCAGGCGCATAAGCCGGACAGTAATGCGGCTGCCTGGACCTATGCCATCTGGTTAAAAGGAACCAACCCAACCAGGGTCACCCTTTCGATCCCCAAAATATTCGGCGACAATATGGTGTTCCAACGGGGCGTGCCGGTACCCGTATGGGGTCAATGTGTCCCCGGATCCGAAGTCACCGTCCAATTTGGCAGCCAGCTAAAGAAAGGAAAAGCCGATACACAAGGAAGATGGAAAGTTAGCCTCGACCCCTTGCCGGCATCCACCTCGCCTGCGGTCATGCTCATCGCTACGACATCGGATACCGTTCGATTCCGGAATGTTCTTGTGGGAGAAGTATGGCTGTGCAGCGGTCAATCCAATATGGAGTACAGCATGCGGAAGAACAGCAAGTTTGAGAAAACGATGCATGGGAGCGCGCCGGTGGATGAGCTGAACAAGGCGAATAACCCGGACATCCGGATATTTTTAGTGCGTAATAATTATAGCAAGCCCGGCAATGATATTCGCAGGAGGTGGGATACGGCGGCCGGTACGCCCTTACGGGATTTTTCCGCTCCGGCGTATTTTTTTGCAAAAGAGCTGTATCGTCGGTTACAGGTACCCATCGGCGTGATCTCAAATGCTGTTCCCGGCAGCGCCATAGGACCTTATTTACCGGATAGCGGAAAATTTTATAAGACCATGGTCCGCCCCCTGGCGCCTTATGCGCTAAAGGGGTTTTGCTGGTACCAGGGGGAGACGAATTGCTTTGAGAACGATACCATCGCCTACGCCGGTAAAATGAAACAGCTTATTGAAGGCTGGCGCAGCTTATGGGAAGACCCTGACCTGAGCTTTTACCTGGTCCAGATAGCGCCTTATTATTATTCCCGCAGCAACGGAGGTAACCAGCCCCATACACCGGAAACAGAACCCGCTTTCTGGGAAGCGCAGCGGAAGGCGCTCTCCTTGCCGCATACCGGGATGGTGGTTACCACGGACCTGGTAGACAACCTGAACGATCTGCATCCCGCTTACAAATGGGAGATCGGGCGTCGTCTGGCATTATGGGCCTTGGCCAAAGATTATAAAAAGCAGGTGGAATATTCCGGGCCGTTATATAAAAGTATGGATATAAAAGGCGACAGGATAGAAATAGCCTTTTCTCACGGAGCATTGATCAGCCACGATGGCAAGCCGTTGAATTGGTGGGAGATCGCGGGCGCCGATGGGAAGTATGTACCTGCGGCTGCTGTTATAAAAGGAGATAAGGTAATAGTGTCAGGCATAAAGGACCCCGTGTCGGTGAGGTTTGGCTGGAACGAAGCGGCACAGCCCAACCTGTACAATACAGCCGGACTACCTGCCATGCCGTTTCGGACCACCGGTAATAACGATATAACCAACAAATGAGAACAACATCTATTATAGCCTTTTCCCTGTTGCTGGCTATGGGTGCTTCCGCCCAGCCGACAGAAAAATTATTCCTTTCCGGTACGGGT
>DASZVM010000556.1:0-1699 GCA_035547295.1 Puia sp.
GGCTTTGGCATAGCGCGGCTCAAAATCCACTATCTGCACATCGTTGCTTTCACGCAGCTTTTTTTCTTCCTGCACCCGTCGCAGCAGGCTTTTCTGTTCCAGCAGGAACTCCCATTCCGCGATGGCTTTCCAAAGATCGTATTGGGTCTCTTTCATAGCATTTTCGATGGCCGAGGTCACGTCTTTCAGCTGATGTTCCATTTTCTCCATGGTAGCCTGGCCTTTATCCGAGAGGGTGACAAAATTTTTTCTACCGTCTGCAGCGCCTTTTTTTTCGATGATATGCCCCTTCGCAGTCATCTCCCGCACGATCTGGCTGACCGAAGGATGGGTGTGACCGATCTCGCGTGCGATGTCCGTGATCGATTTCTCCTCCCCTCCCGAAAGGGCGTAGAACACAGGGAACCATTTAGGCTGCAGGTCCACCTGATAAAGATCGTAAATGGAGGCCGCCTGCTCGGTGATCTGTTCGCTCAGGCGGCGGAGCCGGCTGCCCAGGGCCATCTTACCCGTTTTTTCATAAAAATCCATATATTACAAATTACGTAAGTGCTTACGTAAATGTAAGCAAGATTTTATTCCTTCCAAAATTTTCTGTTCCATAATGAGAATAGCCTAGCTAACTATTTAATTTTCCTTAAATTACCTCTCAATCATTTTCACTTTAAAAACGACGAGCGCATGCCTTCACCCTATATTCTTGCCCTTGATCAGGGTACCACCAGCTCCAGGGCCATTCTTTTTGATCAGGCCGGACATATCCTTCAGACGGCGCAGAAAGAGTTCCGTCAGTATTATCCTCAGCCCGGCTGGGTAGAACATGACGCCGAAGAGATATGGTCCTCTCAATATGGAGTCCTTGCCGAAGTGCTGGCCAAAAGCGGTGTTGCCTCCAGGGAAGTGGCCGGTATCGGTATCACCAATCAGCGGGAGACCACCATTGTTTGGGAGAGGGCCGGTGGCAAACCCATCCATCCCGCCATCGTATGGCAGGACCGCCGCACCGCAGGGTATTGTGATCAGCTGAAAGCCGAAGGACACGCCGATCTTATCCGTCAGCGGACAGGGCTCGTCATCGACGCTTATTTTTCAGCTACCAAATTGAAATGGATTCTGGACAATGTCCCCGGGGCCCGCGCCAGGGCAGAGAAGGGCGAGCTGGCTTTTGGTACCGTGGACAGCTGGCTGATATGGAAACTGACGGGCGGCAAGCTCCACATCACCGACAGCACCAATGCTTCCCGGACCCTGCTGTTGAATATCCACACGGGAAAATGGGATAATGATCTGCTAAAGCTCTTCAATATCCCCCCATCCGTCTTACCCGAGGTAAAGGCCTCCAGCGAAGTATATGGCGCCACCAGCAGCGGGATATTGTCCGGCTCGTCAGGTATGCCGATTGCCGGTATCGCCGGTGATCAGCAGGCTGCGCTTTTTGGACAGCTGTGCACCACTCCCGGAATGGTAAAGAACACATATGGCACCGGTTGTTTTATGCTCATGCACACCGGAGAGCAGGCCGTACAATCGAAGAATAATCTGCTTACGACTATTGCCTGGCAGCTGAAGGGCCGTATAGAATATGCATTGGAAGGAAGTATCTTTATTGCAGGGGCCGTTGTGCAGTGGCTGCGGGACGGGCTCCGCATGATCCATACTTCATCCGAAGTGGGTCCTCTGGCGGCACAGGTGCCGGATA
>DASZVM010000557.1:0-8879 GCA_035547295.1 Puia sp.
GCGGAAGGGAATGTAGAGCAGCAGGCAGAGGTCCTGCCGGCTTTTGATCCCGTGAAGGGGCAATATTTTCCCGAGCAATTACAGACCCGTTCGCACGAGGTGCAATGGGGCATCCTGGAAAAGTCGAACTACCTGGCCGCCACTTATCTCTGGAACACATTTGATTTTGCCGTGCCATTCTGGAACAGGGGCGGTACGCCGGCCAGGAACATGAAGGGCCTGGTGACCTATGACAGGAAGGTAAAAAAAGACGCTTATTACTGGTACAAGGCGAATTGGAACAAGGAGCCGATGATCTATATCGCCGACAGGCGGCTGGTCAGGCGGAAGGTTTCGCGTACGGTGGTGACCATCTACAGCAATACAGGTATCCCGGAACTGTTTGTCAATGGTCGGCGGGTGGCTGCCCCGGAGCAGGGATTTACCAAAGTACATTTTCTTTTTAAGGATGTCCGATTAAAAAAGGGACGTAATAAGATCGTGGCCCGTCAGCCGGGTGGAGGGTTGTCGGATAGTGTGGAATGGGTATTGGAATAACAAAAAAATTTACAAGTATGAGAAGAGGGATAGCAGGGGTCCTTTTAGTTTTTTTTGCGGTGATGGTCAATGCACAGACAGCAGAAAGAAAACTGCTTAAATACGGCGCCCATCAATTTGGCAAGCGTACCGACACCGCCATGGGGAAATGGCGGACGAACCGGTTTGGACAATTTATCCATTGGGGGCTGTATGCCATCCCCGGCGGAATATGGCAGGGGAAGACCTATCCCGGCGCTGCCGAATTTTTAAAGTCAAGCGCGCATGTGTCCACTGCTACGTGGGACTCGTTGATGTATTCATTCAACCCCGTGAAATTTGACGCACGCGAATGGGCCAGGGTCGCGAAACAGATGGGGGTGAAGTATATGACCATCACCACCAAACACCACGAAGGGTTTTGTCTGTGGCCGACAAAGTACACCTCCTTCAATATCAGCAACACGCCTTTTAAAAGGGATGTCCTGAAAGAATTGATAGCTGCCTATAATGCGGAAGGCATCGACGTCAACTTTTATTATTCGGTATTGGATTGGAACAACCCTGACTGGCGTTATGATATCAGGTCGGCGGAGGACAGCATTGCTTTCAGACGGTATCTGACCTTCGCCTATGATCAATTAAAGGAATTAGCCACCAACTATCCGCAGGTGAAAGCATTTTGGTTCGATGGCACCTGGGATGCCAGCGTGAAAAAGAATGGCTGGTGGACATGGGAGGTGGAGAAAATGCTGAAGTCCGTGATCCCCGGCGTGATCGTCAACAGCCGTCTGCGCGCGGACGATTATGGCGCAAGACACAAGGACAGCAACGGCGATCTTATGGGTGACTACGAGTCGGGTTATGAGCGGCGGCTGCCGGACCCTGTAAAGGATACGATGGTTACGCAAAGGGATTGGGAAGCCTGCATGACCATCCCCGAGAATCAATGGGGGTATCATAAGGACTGGTCGTTGTCCTATATAAAAACGCCGATGCAGCTGCTGGAGGACCTGGTGCAGGCTGTTTCACTGGGTGGTAATTTCTTGCTGAACTTTGGGCCTAAGGGGGATGGTTCCATAAGACAGGAGGAGTTGAATATCGCTTCCCGTCTGGGTGCGTGGCTGAAAGACAACGGCGAAGCCGTTTATCATTGTGATTATGCCGGGTGGAAAAAACAGGATTGGGGTTACTATACAAAGAACACCGCCACCGGAGTGCTGCATGCTGTCGTATTCAATCAGCCTATCGACGGCTTGTTAAAGATCAGCACGCCTGACGGTGTGATCCTGAAAGGTTGTCATAAGCCGGGACATAGTGACCAACAGCTTGTGGTTGAGGAAATGACACGGGGACAGTTCATCATTCATACGCCCGCAACGCCCACGGAACCTTATGTGCTGGTGCTGGAAACCGCCCCCGGCAAGTCACTCAGGACGTACAAGGCTGCAAGGACGTAGATAGTGACCGGCGGCTATGGGCGGTGTTTAATGGCTATTGGTTTTGCAGGTTCTTGATGATCTTTGTAGATGACTATAAAGATCACGCGTCTTATTTTCATTTTCTTCTTGGCGATGCCGGTGATCGGGTACTGCCAGCCCAGGGAAGAGATAGGATTTTCCGTGGTCATCGTCAATGAGCACCGGCAGCCCGTCAACGGGGCCACTATCAGACTGCTGAGAAACGGGAAGGTCGAGGGCAGCATAGCAGCAGACGAGAACGGCCGGGCGGTGTTCGGGAACCTCAACAAGGGTGCCTGCAAACTCCTCATCAGCAGTACGGGCTATCAGCCAAAAACCACTGAAGAATATAAGCTGCCCGGACAGGTTGCCGACACCATTATGCTGCAGCCGCAAAGCAGCACTCTCCGGGAAGCGCTGGTCACGGCGCATCCGCCGCCGATGGAAAGAAAACGGGACAGGACGATCATCAACGTAGATGCCTCTGTGACCAATACGGGTACCACCGTATTGGAGGTGCTGGAACGCTCGCCGGGCGTAACCGTCGACAGGAGCGGCGGCATCTCGCTCAACGGAAAACAGCATGTGCTTGTAATGATCGACGACAGACCTACCTATCTGTCCGGGGATGACCTCAACAACCTGCTGAGCAGCATGAACGCATCCCAGGTGGCCCGGATCGAGCTGATACCCAACCCGCCGGCCAGGTATGATGCCACGGGACGCGCGGGTATCATCAATATCAAAACAAAGAAAAGCAATAACGACGGCTTCAACGGCACCGTGACCACTTCCTACGGCCAGGGCATGTATCCCAAGAACAACAACAGCCTGGTGCTGAACTACAGGAAAGGTCCGCTGAATGTCTTTTTCAATTACAACTTTAACGTTACAAAGTACCTCACGGATCTATACGCTTACCGGAAATATTATGACGACGATAAGGATGTGACGGCGATACTCCGGCAGCCCACCTGGTTTAAGGGTACGGTATATAATAATACGGTCAAGGCCGGCGTGGATTACAGACTGTCGCCCGGGACAAGCATCGGGATGGTTTTGACGGGAATGGATGTTCACCGGAAGGGGAATAATACATCTCATGCCGACTGGCTGCGGCCGGACGGGAATGTGGATTCTTCTATCCTTACCCAAAGCAGTCCTGTGAGCAGGTTCAGGAACGGAGCGATCAACCTCAACGGAAAACAGCATGTGTCAAAAAAGACCGATATAAGCGCCGACCTGGACTACCTGCATTATTCCATAGAAGGGAAACAGGATTTTGACAACAGGCTGCTTGCTCCCGGCGGCTATGACGAGGTGTTCCGAAGCAATATCCCCACTACCATCGATATCCTTTCCGGCAAGCTGGATGCTACGATACAGGCCACCCCTGGCGTGACCCTTCAGACGGGCGTAAAATCCTCCTCCAATCATACGGATAATGCCGCTGCCTATCAGAACCTGGACAACCAGCAATGGGTGATAGATGATACGAGAAGCAATCATTTTGTATACCAGGAGAATATCCAGGCGGCGTATGGCACGATAGAAGGGAAGGGACAGCGGCTAAGCTACCAGGGAGGTTTGAGATATGAATACACTGCCTATACGGCACATCAGCTGGGGAATGGCCGGCAGAAGGATTCCACGGTCTCCCGTAATTACGGAAGCCTCTTCCCCAGCGGTTACCTGTCCTATAAGCTGGATTCCGCAAATAGTCTCACGTTGACGATAGCACGAAGGCTGGACCGGCCGGCCTTTCAAAGCCTGAACCCCTTTTTGTACGTCATCAATAAATATACCTATGAGACGGGCAACCCTTACCTGCTGCCCCAATACAGCTGGAACTTCGAGCTGAGCCATCAATACGGCGACCTCCTGACCACGAGCGTTTCCTATGGACTGACCACCGATTATTTTTCACAGATCTTTTTGTCCGACACGTCAAAGGCCATCCTGTATTATACGCAAGGGAATGTGGGGCGCGTCCATAACCTGGGTCTATCGGTCAGCCTTAGCCTGTCCCCTGTGAAATGGTGGTCGATGGAATTGACGGCTGTGTATAATTACAAGGAATTAAAAGGTTTCAACGGAAACGCCTATAAATCCACCATCAACCAGCTGAGCGTGAATGTCAATCACCAGCTGGACTTTGGAAAAGGCTACACGGGCGAGTTTTCGGGGTTCTACACCACCCGGAGCCGTCAGGACATACAGGAATTGCTGTATCCGGCAGGACAGGCATCCACCGGAATGAGCAAGACCGTGCTAAAGAAGAAAGGGACTATAAAGCTTAGTTATCGTGATATCTTTTATACGGGTGCGATGGAGGGGCTGACCTCATTCCCGGACGCCACGGAGTACTTTAAGATAAAAAGGGACAGCCGGGTCGTCGCATTGGCGTTCACCTATCGTTTTGGAAGGACCTATAAGGTCAGCAGGCACCAGGATGGAGCCGGCGAAGAGAAGGACCGGGTCCCGAACGGATAACGCCGGCAGCCGATCATGGGATCTCATCATTCAGTCTTCCCAGATGTGCCCGCAGCCTTTCGTTCTCAGCCATCAATGTTTTGATCATGATCCTGCTGCTTTCCAGCAGGTCCAGCTGCTGTGCCGCCTC
Organism: Puia sp.; assembly: GCA_035547295.1. Classification (GTDB taxonomy): domain Bacteria; phylum Bacteroidota; class Bacteroidia; order Chitinophagales; family Chitinophagaceae; genus Puia. The sequence goes on from DASZVM010000557.1 coordinate 4,600, forward strand.
ATAGAAGTATTTTGTCTCTGAATTGTAAAGTTTTGCCAGTTTTTGGGCCTGTTCATAGTTCAGCAGCACCTCCCCGCATTCCAATTCCCGGTACAGGGGAACAGGCATGTCTAACCGCGCGGCTACTTGTTTCAGGCTGTAATGCGTGGTCCTACGGCAAAAGACCATCAGGATGTTTTGGTGCATAGGGGCGGGGTTGGTTAACATATAAAGACAAAAAAACCAGCTGCATGGTCCTAACGGAGGGGGGCGAATTTTGGAAAATTTCTTCCTTTATGTTAACTTCCGGTAATCCCATATCAAGGCCATTTCACACCAGTCGCCTGCTTGCTGAACTGCCATAAGGCTACTGCCCTGTCTGTATCGACTGCGTATTGCCGGACACCCTGAGCAACTTTGGAGCACAAAGGTACTTACGGGCGCCGGATGATGCGGTCATAAAATCCCCCAAAATTATTTTGCCGCACACCTTCTTCTTTAAAGAATTTCCCCGGGAATCCAAGATCGATGGCGCTGACCTCGTCCAGTCTTTTGAGGTCCTCTTCGGGTAGTACCAGGTCAATCGTTTTGAGGTTCTCCTGCAGCTGTTGAAGTTTCGTAGCGCCCGCGATCGGTATGCACCCGAAACCCTGCTGGCGTGTCCATTGCAATGCCACGTGGCTGGGTTCTACGCCTAATTTTTCAGCTATGGCCATCACTTCCCGGGGAACCCGTACGCTGTCATCGTTGCGGCGGTTGCTTTCCGGCTTGACACGGCCTTGCCCGCCCCGCAGATACTTCCCCGTGAGCGCGCCGCCTGCCAGGGGAGCCCAGGGGGTCACCGTCATACCAAAGTGCCTGGCCATGGGTAGGAGGTCCCGTTCAGGGGTCCGTTGCAAAAGGCTGTACTCCACCTGTAAGGCGATGAACTGGCTCCAGCCCATCAGCTCCGCAAGCGTATTCCCCTTGCTTACGATCCAGGCCGGCGTGTCGCTGATGGCGGCATAGTTCACCTTACCCTGACGGATAAGATCATCGATCCCCCGCAATACTTCATCGATGGGCGTGAGGTCGTCCCAGATATGCAGGTACAGTACGTCGATGAAATCCGTTTGCAGGCGTTTGAGGCTTTGTTCAACGCTGCGCATCATGTTCTTTCGGTTGTTGCCGCTGGCGTTGGGGTTCGTGGTGTTGTCCCTCAGGGAATATTTGGTGGCTATTACAAAATAGTCGCGATCGCGGGATTGTACAAACTCGCCTATGATCTTTTCGCTGGTGCCTGATTTGTAGATATTGGCAGTGTCCAGGAAGTTGCCGCCGGCATTGGCAAAGGCGTCCATGATCGAAAAGCTGGTGGCTTTATCCGCGCCCCATCCTGCCTCTGTGCCGAATCCCATGGTCCCCAGGCATAATTCCGATACTTTTAATCCGCTGCGTCCGAGTAATTTGTATTTCATAGGGGAAAGGTATGTAATTTGGAGGAAAACCTTTCCGGGAGAAAGCTTATAGTCCCAAATGAGGCTTTAACCAATCCGCCAGCAAGGAGAGGGAATGGTCTGCCTCCGGCGCCCGGCCGGCTGCCATCTGAAAAGTATGCTGCATATGCGGGAATATCCCTACGCTGACATTACTGCCGGCTTTGTTAGCGGCTTCAGCCAGATTACGGCTGTCGTCCAGGAGCAGCTCATCACCACCGACATGGATATAGATGGGCGGGAGACCGGCGAGATTGCCATAAAGAGGGGATGCCAGCGGATCTTTTGGATCACCATTTTGTCCTACGTACATCTGTCCCATCGATCTTACCCAGGAGATATTGAAGATAAGGTCTTTCCCGGCATTGTCGATCATCGATTGCCCCGTACCTGCCATATCGAACCAGGGAGACATGGCAACTGCAGCGGAGGGTAAGGGCAGGGCCTGGTCTTTCAGCGCCTGCATGGTCCCCACTGCCAGTCCACCACCGGCGGAGTCACCGGCAAATGCAATATGGGTGGCCTGGATACCTTGCCGGAGGAGCCAGGTATATGCATTTACTCCCTCCTTTACCTGCGTGGGATGCACGTTCTCCGGAACGAGGCTGTAGTCGAGGATCAACGCCCTGCAACCCGCTGCCTTTGCCAGATGCGCATACATTTTTCGATGCGTGTACATGGAGCCTACAAAAAACCCGCCGCCATGAAAACATAGGATCACACGATCCTGTTTGCAGGATTTCGGAATGGCCCACATTGCCCTTACGCCTCCTGCTGTTACTTCTGTATAATCCACTTCGCGCGGCTCGGCAGTCAATATCTGCCATAGCTCATTGGCCTCACGGGCTTCCCGGACAGAGGGTTGTTGCTGCGCGTTGATGGCTGACTGACGCCACCAATCACTGACGATGCCGATCTCATGACTGGGTGAATCCTTGATAAGTACTTCCTTGATACTTTTCATGTTGTTTTAGTTTTTGATAAAGTCCGCGGAATGACGTTGAATGAATTGTTCAAACCGGGTGGGGCTAATGCCGAAGCGTTCATGGGTTGTCAGGTCGACGCGGGCCTGGGGGTTCCTCCGTCTTTCCGCGGCCTGGTCGGCCAGGGCTGAAATAAAATAATCCGCTACACCGGCTTCTTTTAATCTGCTGCTGCGTTCTTCTATCGTGATGGGGACATAACGTACCGGGTTTCCGGTGACTTTGGAAATAATCCCCGCGATATCCGACATGGAGAGCGCCTCAGGTCCTGTAATGCGCAGCGCTTCGCCGTGGCGGCCGCCATGGACCAGGATTGCCGCAGCGATCTCAGCCACATCCCGCAGATCTACCGGCGACATGCGGATGGCTTCCAATGGGAGATAAAGGCCGCCTTTGTTTTTGATGGCAGGGGCTTCACGCAGATAGGCCTGCATGAACTGACTGGGACGGAGATGTGTCCATTGTAGACCCGAACTTTCGAGATAGTCCTCTATCTGCTCATGTTCACGTGTAAATTTGAACCGCTGGGGATCATAACCGATCTGTGATTCTTCTCCTGAGAATTTGATGACATGTCCGACGCCTGCTTCCTTACAGGCGTCGATGAATGTACATTGGGTCTCCACCATCCTGTCATTGGAGGAGGAGATCAGCATTGCTCTTTCGATACCTTCGAGGACGGGTTTTAATGTTTCCTTTTGGAGCATATCGCCTTCGGTCAGGAAGACGCCGGGTAAGGAATGAAGGGACTTTGCTTTTGCTGTGTCGCGGACAAGCGCCTTTGTGCTTATATGCTGTGCGGCCAGCGCGTGTACGATAAGGGAGCCGCTTTGACCGCCGGCGCCGGAGACTAATATGGTAGGTACTGCCATAGCTTGTTATTTTCGAGGACAAAGCTATGACCTGAATACCACCCGAAAGGGGTGTGTTTTTAGCAATTTAAGGGGTTGTTTGTGCATATTATCCTGATTAACTTGCATAGATGAAAAAGGTTACCTTTTTAATCGCGGACGGCGTGCTCAAACCGAGCTCCTTATTCGGGGCCATCGAGATCTTTGAGAAAGCCAATGAGTTTTATATCAATAGAGGAGAAAAACCTTTTTATGATATTGGGATCGCGGGTGTCAGTCTTCAGCAGCGGCTGCTGAACGGATCTTTTTCCATCAACGGCATGACGGATATTCAGTGTGTCGATAGAACGGATTGTATCGTAATACCCGGGTTTGATACTCAAAATGATTTTGCCATCCGCACCAGCCGGGCAGCGCTTGACTGGGTGATACAGCAGTATAAGGCGGGTGCCGAGGTTGCCAGTCTTTGTACAGGCGCATTTTTGCTGGCGGCGACAGGGCTGCTGAAAGGGAAACCTTGCGCGACGCACTGGAAGGCGGAAAGTCTTTTCCGGAACCTTTTTCCGGATCTGAACTTGCATACCAATAAGGTTATCACTGATCAGAACGGCGTGTATACGGCTGGCGGCGCTGTCTCCAGCCTGAACCTGATCCTTTATCTGATAGAAAAATATAACGGGCGGGAAGCGGCGTTATATTGTGCGAAGGTGCTGCAGATCGATATCGACAGGGATTCGCAATCGCCGTTCATGGTCTTTGAAGGTTTGAAAGATCATAAGGATGAGACCATCAGGGATGTGCAGGATTATATCGAAAGTAATTTTGTCGAGAAGCTAACGGTCGATGTGCTGGCTGACCGGTGTGCGATGAACAGGATCAATTTTTCGAGACGGTTCAAAAGGGCAACACAGCTGTCGCCGGCGGAATATATTCAACGGGTGAAGATAGAGGCGGCTAAGAGGAGTCTGGAGTCCACCCGCAAGAATATCAAT
>DASZVM010000558.1:0-4445 GCA_035547295.1 Puia sp.
ATGACAGACGTCCAGTCCGATGAAGTCAGCCAGCTGCAGCGGCCCCATGGGATGGGCCATCCCCAACTTCATAACCGTGTCTATTTCCTGTACGCCTGCGACCCCTTCGAAGAGGCTATAGACGGCCTCATTGATCATGGGCATCAGGATGCGATTGGCTATAAAGCCGGGATAATCGTTGACTACGCAGGGTATTTTTCCCAATTGTCCGGCAATCTCCACCATTTTCCCAGTGACTTCCTTATCCGTGGCATAGCCGTTGATGATCTCTATGAGCTTCATGACGGGCACGGGGTTCATAAAATGCAGGCCGATGACGGATGAGGGACGCCGGGTTACGGAGGCGATCTTTGTGATGGATATAGAGGAGGTATTCGAAGCCAGTATGCAGCCCTCGGGGCAGTACTGATCCAGCTGTCGAAATATGGAAAGTTTTATATCTATGTTCTCCGTGGCGGCTTCTATCACCAATTGGACGTCTTTTACACCTTTTTCCAGCTCTGTGTGGATGGTAATTGCCTTCAGGGCAGCGCTTTTATCCCCATTCGTGAGAAGGCTTTTGGCGACCTGTCTGTCCAGGTTGCGGGAGATGGTCTGCAAAGCTTTGTCCAGCTGAGCGGGGATCGTGTCTATAAGGTTGACAATGAATCCATTCTGAGCGAATACATGAGCGATGCCATTCCCCATGGTACCGGCGCCGACGACTGCGATTTTGTTCATATGTTGAGCTGGATCAGTTAGTTATTATTCCTGAAATCACCCCGTTTCCACGCCTGGATAAAATCGGCCCAGGCGACAGGGTTGAAGATATTCTGTGGCGGCGCCTGGCCCTGGTAATAGTATCGGGTGGCCTGCTGTGATAAATAGCGGCTGGCGGCTTCGCCGGCGCTGGCCGGCAGGGTCCTGGCGAGTATCCTTCGTTTGGCGGCGTCTGTATTCTTCCGGGCGATCTCAATATCGTCATCCGGGACAGGGGTATTGACGAAATCCCGCTCGAATTGTTCCCGGGTGGGTCTGGGTTTTATGATAGTGGCGGGCAGATATTGGGCGTCCTGCACCATCAATTGTATGATACTGTATTGATTACCACTGAAAGTATCGGGAATGCTGATAAGGACGGGCTTATAGCCTATGCTGGAGAATTCCACCTGATCGCCTTTGAGCACGACGATAGAGAATACCCCCTGGTCGTTGGTATAAGTACCCTGGTTGCGTCCTTTTACGATAATGCTTGCTGCGGGAATGCCTTTCAGGCTGTCAGCCGTCATGACGACTCCATATAGCTGAACTACGGAATCTTTGAGCTTTTCAAACTGGGCATGTACTGCAAAAGGTGCGGAAAATATCAAAATGTATAGTAAAAATTTTTTCATTCAGCGAACTTTTTGCGTCGTGCAGGCAAGGCCTTCAAAATTATAGTTTAAACCTTAAATAGTAAACAAAGTAAGGGGGTCAATGGTTAATTTTGTCTCAAAATAAAGTTTTTAACAAAATCTTGCGCATGACCCGGGAAAAAGTTTTAGCGGCTTTAAGTAACGTACAGGAACCTGATCTGGGGAAAGATATCGTTACGTTGAATATGGTGAAAGACCTGGAAATTGACGGGAATTATGTTTCTTTTACGGTAGTGCTTACCACGCCCGCCTGTCCCATGAAAGATCATATCAAAAATGCCTGTATCAATGCAGTACGTCTGCTGGTGAATAAGGATGCTGCCGTGAATGTGAAGTTTACCGCCAATACGAGCACCAACCGGAAAGATATGCAATCTCAATCGTTGCTGCCGAAGGTAAAGAATGTCATTGCGGTTGTCAGCGGCAAGGGTGGAGTGGGGAAGAGTACGGTAGCCGCCAACTTTGCGCTGGCCCTGGCAAGGGGAGGCGCTTCGGTGGGATTGATGGATGCGGATATCTATGGCCCCAGCGTTCCCATCATGTTTGGCGTAAGGGGTGAACGTCCCATGATGAAGAGTGGAGGAGAGGGTGGAAAAGGGTTGATCGTGCCCCTGGAGAAGTATGGTATCAAGCTGATGAGCATCGGGCTGCTGGTAGATGAAAAGAATGCGGTGGTATGGCGTGGGCCGATGGCCAGCAGTGCTATACGGCAATTTATAACGGACGTCGACTGGGACCAGCTGGATTACCTGGTGATCGATATGCCTCCGGGCACGGGGGATATCCATCTGACGCTGCTGCAGACGGCGCCGGTGACGGGTGTGATCGTTGTTACTACTCCCCAGGATGTGGCGCTGGCGGATGCGAAGAAGGGGATCGCGATGTTCGGCCAGGCGCAGTTAAAGATCCCTATCATCGGGCTGGTGGAAAATATGAGCTATTTCACGCCTGCGGAATTGCCCGAGAACAAGTATTATATTTTTGGCAAAGAAGGCGGCAAACGGCTGGCTGAAGAATATGATATTCCCTTTTTGGGTCAAATACCGCTGGTGCAAAGTATCCGTGAAGGCGGTGACGCAGGGATGCCGATCATGATGAGCGATGATGCGGTGAGCAAAAAAGCTTTTTCGGACTTTGCGGGCAATGCGGCGCGCAGCATCGCCATGCTGAATGCAAATATGCGGGCTGAGAAGGTAGCGGAAGTAGTGGCTTAAAACCGGGATGAAGAAAAAAACTAATTTTGGTCAATGACACGCCAGGAACTAACGGGACAGATACGTAAAAAGAAATCCTATCTCTGTGTCGGTCTTGACACGGATGCTGCAAAGATCCCCTCCCATCTTCTTTCATACCCGGACCCTGTCTGGGAATTCAACAGACAGATCATCGATGCGACAAAAGATTATTGTGTAGCCTACAAGGTCAATACCGCTTTTTATGAGGCGGCAGGCGCAAAGGGATGGGAGACCATGGAACGGACGGCGAACTATATTTCCCGGGATCATTTTAAGATCGCCGATGCCAAAAGAGGGGATATAGGCAATACTTCCTCGCAATATGCAAAGGCGTTTTTCGGGACGATGGCATTCGACGCAATTACGGTGGCGCCGTATATGGGGTCGGACAGTGTCCGGCCTTTTTTGGAATATAAGGATAAATGGACCATCCTGCTTGGACTGACCTCCAACGCAGGCGCGGCGGACTTCGAGCTGCAGCAGGCAGGGGAAGGGTTGCTGTATGAAAAAGTATTGCGGACGGCCAGCGGATGGTCGGGGCCGGAGAACCTGATGTTTGTCGTAGGTGCGACGAAGCCGGAATGGTTTGAGCATATCCGCATGCTGACACCGGACTATTTTTACCTGGTGCCGGGTGTAGGGGCGCAAGGGGGCAGTCTGCGGGAGATCTCCGTCAAGGCCATGAATAAAGATGTGGGGCTGCTGGTGAATGTGGGACGGGATATTATTTTTGCGGGAAAGGGAGAGGATTTTGCAGAGGCGGCAGGGGAAAAGGCGCGGGCCTATGCGAAAGAAATGGAAGGATACCTGGCCTGACAAAAGGCGGGCTGATAATACTATGAAGAAATATACATTGCTTGCTTTTGCTGCTGCGATCTGCAGCCTTACGTACGCCCAGCATTATGAACCCACCTGGGCTTCGCTCGAACAACGGAAGATACCGGCCTGGTTCCACCAGGACAAGTTTGGCATTTTTATACACTGGGGCGTATATGCGGTGCCGTCGTATGCCCCGGTGATACCCAACAGCGGGTACAGCTATGCAGAATGGTATTGGTATCGCCTGCACGAGAAACAAAAGGACTTCCTGGCATTTCACGATAAGAACTATGGCGAGGACTTTCAATATCCGCAATTCGAATCCCGCTTCAAGGCGGAACTGTTCGATCCCAAGCAATGGGCGGATGTGTTCGTACGATCGGGCGCCAGGTATATCGTGCTTACATCCAAGCATCATGAGGGCTATGCTCTTTGGAACAGCGCGGAGGCTGACAGGGATTGGGGCCGTCCCTGGAATGCGGTGACGGGTACGCCAAAGCGTGACCTGCTGGGCGACCTGACCACGGCGGTGAGGAATGCGGGGTTAAAAATGGGTTATTACTATTCTTTGTATGAATGGTTCAACCCTTTGTACCTGAAGGATAAAAAACGTTTTGTCGACGAGCATATGTTCCCTCAGTTCAAGGACCTGGTAACGCGTTACAAGCCTTCGGTGATCTTTTCCGATGGGGAATGGGAACTTTCCGATACAGCATGGAGGAGCCCTGAGCTGCTGGCCTGGCTATTCAACGAATCGCCGGTGGCAAAGGAAGTGGTCGTCGATGACCGTTGGGGGAGCAATACCCGTGGCAAGCATACGAGCTGCACCTATACTACCTCTGAATACGGCAGCGGCATGGAATCGAATGTGATCTGGGAGGAAAGCCAGGGTATCGGGCATTCCTATGGTTATAACAGGAACGAGCAGCTGGATGACTATAAGACGGGCAGGCAGCTGATACTGATGCTGGTGGATATCGTTTCCCGCGGAGGCAAC
>DASZVM010000559.1:0-7345 GCA_035547295.1 Puia sp.
TAAAAAACAGATTACACTTCCCAATCAATACTTTTCCGGTATACCGTCCCCTTGAACAACGCCACCAATACGTCATCCTCTTCCCGGACGATCCGCACCTCATAAATCGCTATCTTATTCCCATAGCTTTTCTCTTCCGCAGTAGCGATGATCCCATCCTCTGCCTGCAGCGGTTGTATATGCGAAATAGAGGTTTCTATGGAAAGGGCATGCCTCCCCTTGCTGTTGGACGCAAAAGCAAGCGCGCTATCCGCCAGGGAATAAGCGATACCCCCATGCGCAATGCCAAATCCGTTACACATTTCCGGCCGGATGGTCATCTGCAGCCGGCAGTAACCTTCCCGTTCCTCCAGCCGCACAATACCCAGCCATTGACTGAAATGATCGTTTTCCATCATGGCATCGACGATCCGGGTAGCTTTACTTTTCATATTATTCTCCTTTAAAATTTGCCGGTCTTTTATTCAAAAAAGCCTGTACCCCTTCTGTATAGTCCGTAGTAGCCGCCGCTTTTTGCTGCAGCTCGTCCTCCAGCAGCAATTGCGCTTCAAAGGAATTGACGGAAGAATAATTCAATGCATGCTTCGTGAAGGCCAGGGCCCGCGTCGGTAGTCCTGCCAGCGTGGCCGCTAGTTTCCTGGACGATTCCTCGAACACATCCTCCTCATAAACTTTATAGATCATCCCTATTCTTTCCGCCTCGCTTGCAACGATCTTATCCCCCAGCATGGCAATGGCGCTGGCCCGTTGCCAACCCACCAGCCGTGGAAGAAAGTAGGTACCGCCGCTGTCTGGTATGAGACCGATCCTGGAAAAAGCCTGTATAAAGGACGCAGAGACGGAAGCTACGACGACATCACAGCACAGGGCGATATTGGCGCCCGCTCCCGCCGCCACGCCTCTGACAGCGGCAACCACCGGCTTGGGTAGATGACGGATACGGGTAATGATGGGATTATAATGTTCACTGAGGATCTGATCCATTTTTGGCCCTTGCGGATCGACGATCTCGGCAAGGTCCTGACCCGCGGAAAACCCCTTGCCCGCGCCCGTGATATACACCGCCCGTACTTCGTGAAGACTGGCGCATTCATCCAATGTGCTTTGGAACAGCAGCGCCATTTCCCGGTTGAAAGCATTCAGCTTCTCCGGCCGGTTCAGCGTGATAAAGGCTATCTGATCCTGGATCTCAAATAATATGGAAGACATATATAGTTTAATGACACTTGAAATAGTCGAAGGGCTCTTTGCACGCTTCACATCGGTAGAGCGCCTTACAGGCGGTGCTCCCGAACTCGCTGATCAGGGTGGTGTAATAGGATTGACAGTGAGGACATTGAATAGCTTCCTCCCGGTGAAACAGCTTTGTATGGCAAACCTGCTGCAGGGGGGTGGGTGGCGCGATGCCATAGGCCCTTAGCTTGTCTTTTCCCTCCTCGCTCATCCACTCGGTGGTCCAGGCCGGCGACAGGACGGTAGTGATCCGCGCATCCTTGTAGCCCTGAAGGTCAAGCGTAGCCCGTATCTCCACACGGATCATATCCATGGCAGGACAGCCGCTATAGGTAGGAGTTATAACCACTTCCACATCACCGTTCTCCACCTTTATATCCCGGACGATGCCCAGGTCCAATATGGAAAGTACGGGGACCTCGGGATCGTTGACGTCCTTTAGTAACCGCCGGATCTCTTCCGCAGAGACTGTTTTATTATCGTGTTTGCTTTCCATTGTATTTACCATTCACATCCCGGATAGGCTCTTTGCAGGAATTGCATCTCTGCCAGTATATAACCCAGCTGCTCCGTATGCCGTCCTTCCTTGCCGCCTGTCTGCATCCACTCCGTCGCAGGATAGGTGAGGCCCGCTTCGTCAAATACTTCTTTTACGCGCTGCTCCCACCTGACTTGCAGGCGTGAAAGGTCGGCACCGATACCCGCTCCGGCCGCCCATGCCTCGTATGGAGCAGGCATATACAGCTCGCCGGTGAACTTCCATAATTCTTCCAGCGCTTTTTTCATCCGTTGATGGCTTTCTTCCGTGCCGTCACCCAGCCGGATGACCCACTCGCTGCTCCACCGCAGATGATACACCGCTTCTTTATAAGCCTTGGCCCCGATGGCCGCCAGTGTCGTATCTTTTCCCGCCGCCAGCTGCTCATAGAGGTCCGTCTGAAAGGCGCTGAAGAAGAACTGCCGCAAAATAGTCTTTGCCCAGTCTCCGTTGGTCTGTTCCACCAGCAGGCTGTTCCTGAAGTCCCACCCGTCCCGGAGATAGGCCAGGCTGTCCTCCGTAACCTGACCACCCATACCTGACGGATAATTGCTTCCCACCTTAGCCATATTGGCCAATCCCGCCGCGTATTGAAAAAAGTTCCTTGCCTGCCCGATGAGGTCAAGCGCAATATTCGAAATGGCGATATCCTGTTCCAGGATGGGGCCATGCCCCGTCCATTCGCTGTTGCGATGACCCAGGATCAATACGTCATCCGCCAGGTGCAAGGTATACTGCAAAAGAGCCGTTGATGAAGACATTTACATATGCTTTAATTCGTCCGGCAGATCATAAAAGGTCGGATGCCGGTAAACCTTATCGCTCGCAGGATCATAAAAGCTGCCTGCGTCATCGGGATTGGATGCATGGATGTATTTGCTTTCCACTACCCAGATGCTGACGCCTTCCATCCGGCGGGTATAGACATCCCGGGCATTTTCGATAGCCATCTGCGCATCTGCGGCATGCAGACTGCCCACATGCTTGTGGTCGAGTCCCTGTTTGCTGCGGATAAATATCTCCCAAAGGGGCCACTGCGTCCGCTCTGCCCGCCCGCCGGCGGATTGATCTTCCATCATATTAAGCCACCTCCTTTTTTGATCTGTTTTGTTTTTTCTCCGCATACGCCAGCGCCGCCTCTCTTACCCATGCCCCGTCCTCATGCGCTTTTACCCTTGCCTCCAGCCTTTCCTTATTACAAGGCCCATTGCCCTTGATGACATTCCAGAATTCATTCCAGTTGATGGCCCCAAAATCATAATGCTGCCGCTCCTCATTCCAGACAAGATCAGGATCAGGCAGGGTCATACCCAGTATTTTTACCTGCTCGGCGCAGATATCTACAAAACGTTGACGCAGCTCGTCATTGGAAAACCGTTTGATCTTCCATTTCATGCTTTGCGCCGTATGGGGACTGGCATCGTCATTGGGTCCAAACATCATGACAGAAGGCCACCACCACCGGTCAATAGCATCCTGGCACATCCGCCGTTGCCCTTCACTGCCTTTGCTCAACGTCAACAGGATCTCGAAACCCTGCCGTTGATGAAAGCTTTCCTCCTTACAGATACGGACCATGGCCCGTGCGTAGGGACCATATGACGCTCTGCATAAGGGCACCTGGTTCATGATGGCAGCGCCATCCACCAGCCAGCCAATGGCCCCCATATCCGCCCAGGTCAGGGTAGGGTAGTTGAAGATGGACGAATATTTCGCTTTTCCCGTATGCAGCTGGTCCAACAGCTCATCCCGTCCCGTACCCAGCGTCTCCGTAGCAGAATAAAGATAAAGCCCATGCCCCGCTTCATCCTGCACCTTGGCGATCAGGGTAGCCTTCCTGCGAAGGCTGGGAGCCCGGGTGATCCAATTGGCCTCGGGCAGCATCCCGACGATCTCGCTATGCGCATGCTGGGACATTTGTCGGACAAGCGTCTTGCGATAAGCATCAGGCATCCAATCCTTCGGCTCGATACGGATATCCGCATCTACCTTGTCCTGGAATATTTTTTCGAGGTCCTGTACAGACATAGATTAAAAATTGCAATCCAAAGATACTTTTTTTCCTGGAAATATACTAACGACTGTTAGTAGCGGTAACTTCGTCCATGATTTTTATTTAGCTTTGCATAGAGGATGGCCTTTTCATCCTGCTGACTGATTGCTACATACATGGGAGAAGAACTACCTATTTCCGATGCATATTTGCCGGCCTTGCTCCTGCAAATCGCAGAAGGACGCCAGTCCGCCTTCCGGGAGGTGTACGTGCTGTTCTACAAACGATTGTTCCGTTTTGCCTTTGCCATTGTCAAAACCCGCGAGCTGGCGGAAGAAATAGTGGAAGATGTCTTTGTAAAGCTCTGGCAAAAGCATGCGGAAGCCCGCCGGATACAAAATCTGCGCATTTATCTTTACACAGCTACCAAGAACACCGCGCTTAATTACCTTGCCAAAAAAGCAAAAGAGAGTATTACCGAGCCCTTCGATCATATTCACATCGAATTGAATGACGCTGCCGTCAATCCGGAGCAAATACTCATTACGGCTGAGATATACAAAAAGATCCAGGCCGCGGTGGAAGCTCTTCCCCCCCGCTGTAAAATGATCTTTAAGCTCGTAAGAGAGGATGGGCTCCGGTATAAAGAAATAGCGGAGATCTTAAATATATCCATCAATACCATCGATGCGCAGATGGCCATTGCCGTCCGGCGGATAGCTGCCGTCATGGAGACCGATCTGGGTTTCTCCCCTTTTAAAAAACCTGTCAGAAAATAATTTCAGGACCCTCTTAGTAGATGCGTTCCATTTCCTTGTCTTAATAGATAAGAGCCTGCTGTATGATGCAAAACAATCGCTTGTGGGTATTGATGTCCCGGCGCCTGTCGGGTGAAGCTTCCCCTGCCGACGTGGAAGAGCTGCAGCAGCTGCTGGAACAATCTCCCGATAAACATTATTTACTGGATATCCTCCATTCTTATTTTACCGCACAGACCGCTGCCGATGCCACCGGTGAAGGTGCCGGTAGGGACATGCTGGAGCAGCGTTTTTTAAAGGTCCTGGAAAAAAGCGATGCAGATACAGCCATGCAGCAGGGTAAAGGCAGGCTATTTTTCCTCAGGCCCCGTCAGATCGCCCTGATGGCGGCTGTATTGATCCCCTTGCTGGGGATCATGGTCTTTCTCCTGCGCGCCCCTGGGGCAAAAAGCACCCCCGTATCTATTGGCGATCAGGGTAATGTGGGTGAGGTCCTTTCGAGGGCAGGGGTCAGGACAAGACTCGTCCTGCCCGACAGCACCAGGGTATGGTTGAATGCCAGCAGCAAGCTGCGATATGCCCGGCTGACAGAAGGCGCTACCCGGGAAGTGGAGCTGGAGGGCGAAGCCTATTTCGACGTTGCCAAAGACCCCCAACGTCCATTTATCGTACATGCGGATTCCCTGGAAATAAAAGTGCTGGGTACCGCATTCACCATCAAATCCTATCCCCAGGACTCTACCATTGAAGCCACCCTGCTGCAAGGCGCCATCGAGATCACCCGGAAGGACAATTCAAACACACCCCGGATCATTCTTAAACCGAATGAAAAGCTTGTGTTCAACAAACACCCTTTACCGGCCTTGCCCCATTCCACCGATTCTATCATGCGTCATCCCCGGGTGATCCCTGCGGACATGGCCGTAAACAGCCTCCCCCTTAATATACCCGACAGCGAGAAGGTAGAGACGGGATGGATGTACAATAAGCTGGTGTTTAACGGGGATTCGTTTAAAGAGCTGTCGGAGAAAATGGAGCGCTGGTATAATGTAAGGTTTATTTTCATGGATACACATCTGTATACCTATCATTTCGGTGGCTCCTTTACACATGAGACCATACAGGAAGCCTTGAATGCCCTGCAACTAACTGCACATTTCACCTATAAAATCAAAGGGAATGAAATTGAACTATATGAGAAATAACAGTGGCTGAATACATCTTCATCGCCAATAAGACAAAAAAACGGGAAATGTTAGCGCATTCCCCGTTCAGATTGCAATGGAAACCAATCACCAACTGGGAGGGCGGTAGAGGGGTTTCCCATTTATTAATCCTTAATCATAAAAGTATGAAAAATTTGCTACCCCTGATAGGGAGGGGGCGGTTACGATTGCTCTTTAAATTTCTTGTCATTATGAAGCTTTCCATTCTGTTAATCCTGTTTGGTATCCTGCAGGCCAGGGCGGATGTTCATGCGCAAGGCTCTATCACATTGAACATGCAGCAGACCGAGATCGCGAAGGTTTTGAGTAAGATCGAGAAAAAAGGCGATTTCCGGTTTCTTTACAACTACGACCTGGCGTCCCTTCGCAAAAAAGTCGATGTTAATTTTGTCAATTCCGATCTCAAAGCAGCTTTACACTCTCTTTTCTCAGGCACGGACCTTACTTATAAAATGCTGGACAATAACCTCGTAGTCGTTATGTCCAGTGGGCCGGAAAAGCAGCCCCTTCGCATTACGGGAGCGGTGACCGGCGCGGCGGGCGAGTCTCTTGCCGGGGTGTCGGTACGGGTAAAGGGCACTTCCACAGGTACCTCCACAGGCAATAAGGGAGAATATACGCTTACTGCCGAAGACAATGCTACCCTGGTATTTTCTTATATAGGCTATACGGATAAGGAAGAAGCAGTCAGGGGCCGGAATGTCATCAACGTCCAATTGATCCCCTCGGACAGGAAATTGGATGAAGTGGTGGTGATCGGCTATGGCAGCCAGCGGAGAAAGGACGTGACGGGCGCTGTATCCACGGTGACTGCCGCCGATATTGCCAACCGTCCCATCGTGGGCGCAGGGGAAGCCCTGCAAGGCAAGGCGGCCGGGGTGCAGGTGGTCAATAATTCGGGTAAACCAGGCGCCGGCCTGACCATCCGCGTCCGGGGTTCTTCTTCCATTAGCGCCGGCAATGATCCTTTGTACGTAGTGGACGGCATCCCCATGACGGATATCTCCGCCTTTAGCCCCAATGATATAGAATCCATCTCCATATTGAAGGATGCGGCTTCCGCGGCTATTTATGGTACCCGCGCCGCCAACGGGGTAGTGGTGATCACGACAAAAAAAGGAGTGGCCGGAAAATCAAAGATCAGCTTCAACGCCTATGCCGGCATCTCTTCCCCCACAAAGATGCTGGATGTGCTGAACGGCAAACAATACCAGGATTATGCCAACGAGCTGAATGCTCCCGTAGTGGCCGTCACCGACTCGATGGTGAATGCCAATAATGTGAATTGGCCGAAAGAAGTTTTCCAGCGCGGTCATCAGCAAGATTACCAGCTGTCTATAGCAGGAGGGTCTGAAAAAACAAGCCATTATGTCTCCCTGGAATATCTTAAACAAACGGGTATCGTAAAACCCGCTGCTTTTGACAGGCTCACGGGCCGGGTGAACCTGACCACAAAGGCGAACAGCTGGCTTACATTCATCACCAGTAATGTAATGTCAAGGTCCAACAACAACGATGTGACGGATAATATAGGTATCGCCAATGGAGGGGTGGTATTGTCGGCGCTCGAAACTCCTTTTACAGTACCCAAGTTCAT
>DASZVM010000560.1:0-4652 GCA_035547295.1 Puia sp.
ACACATCAATGGCTATGCCGAAGGCGTCGACGGCGGCGTCTTTGTCGCCGGGATGATCAGCCTCGGGTTTGCCGAAAAAGACCCAAAGACCATCGTCCGCCAGGCAGCGCAACTGATCTCTCCTGCTTCTCCTTATCGTCAATGCCTGGACCTTGTAATTCAAATGGCCGGTGCAGGCCATCCTCCCGCCGAAGTGTTCGATGCAGTGGAAAAACGCTGGCACGGCGAATACCCCGCCACCAATAACGCCGTCGCCAACGGCGGCATCGTAGCCGCCTGCGTATGGTACGGCGAAGGCGATTTCCTGAAGACAGTAAACCTGGCTTACGGCGCCGCGGATTTTACAGACGCCGACTGCAACGCAGCCAGTGCCGGCGCTGTCGTAGCTGCCATGCATGGAATGAATGCACTGCCCGCTGACCTCGTCCACGCCCTGGGCGATAGCATCATAGGGGACAAGCTGGGTAAAGTACCGCTGACCCCGGCCGTACATGAATCGATATCCGGTCTCGCGGCCCGCACAGCAGCCATCGGCGAAAAAATACTACAGCAGCATAAAGCCGCTATCGCCGGCAGCAAGATCACAATAACAGAACAAACAATAGATCAGCAGCCCCCCGAACTGTTTACCCTCGCCGACCTCACACGCTACTGGAACCCGGACTGGCAGCTGGAGCACGCCGGGTTCGGAGGAGCCGGTGGAGGCATGTCCGGCATCCGGGGCCTCACATTCCTGGACAGGGACATACTGGCCACCTATCCCCGCGATGAGGTAAAAGCATTGGTGCTGACACGCCGGATAAAGCTGGACGGACAAAAAGAGCTTTCATTCGAAGCCGGCGTAGACTCCCAGCGCGTATGGCGCTGCATGGTGTACGTGAACAATACCCTGTTGTACGATAAGCTCATACAGGGAAACAATGAGCCAAGGACATGGGTGCCGGTAAAAATAGACCTGAAACCCTGCAAAGACACCGCCGTCACCATCCGCATCTATCAACGTGTATTGATCCCCGGCAGGGCATCGGGCAACGCTTATTGGAAACATTTAAACATAAAGTAACCACCATATGAGGACCGCCGGCTATAAAATTATTCTTTCCGGAGCATTGACCCTCCTGCTCCAGACAAAAGGCTTCAGTCAAACCATCGACAATCTCCTGAGCCCGTCAGACATAAAGCTAAAGGGTATCCTGGGAAAAGCCCTCGACATCAGCGAGCAAGGCCGGCTCAAAACCCTCCCCGGCTGGCACGATGGCACCCTGATCACTATGTTCAGCCCCGAAGCCCGCAGCCGGAATACCACCACGGACTGGTATGGCGAGCATGCCGGCAAATGGATGTATGCCACGGCGCTGGCCACAGTACGAACAGGCGACGACAGCCTGAAAGCCCTGCTGATGCGGACAGCTGACTACCTCATCCGCAACCAGGAAGCCGACGGCTATATGGGCTCCTATTCACCCGCGCTGCGGATCACCAATACCGCTTCAAAACTTCATAAAAAGTCCTGGGACGTATGGAGCCTCAGCTGCACGATCCTGGGCCTGCTGGAAATAAACGCACGCTTCCATGACGAACGCTGCCTGCAGGCCGCGCAAAACATCGGCCGGTTGCTGTTACGCACATTCGGCGACGGCTCGAAAGATATCACGGACTACGGCACCCGCTATGGCTATTCCGCTACGATAGCCCTTGACCCGGTGGTAATGCTCTATCGGGCAACAGGCGACAAACAATACCTGGACTTTGCCCGGCTCATCGCAAAAGAAGCCGATCAGAAGGAAGGACTTCGATTGACAGCCGCCATGGCCGCCGGCCGTGACCTGGAAACAGTGGCGGATGGCAAAGCTTATCAGATCATATGGAACC
Organism: Puia sp.; assembly: GCA_035547295.1. Taxonomy (GTDB): domain Bacteria; phylum Bacteroidota; class Bacteroidia; order Chitinophagales; family Chitinophagaceae; genus Puia. The sequence continues at coordinate 1,873 of DASZVM010000560.1, forward strand.
TGCTGGGTCTTGCCAAGCTGTACGCCGTCACCCATGATACAAGCTATCTGCGGACGGTGGAAGCCGCATGGAAGAATATCCGCAATTATCATCTGACTATCACAGGCGGCCCCTGGGGCGGCATCGGCAAACACAAGGAATGTTTCAACACACGCGAATTCTGGAGCCCCTACGGGTTTGTAGAGACCTGCAGCATCATGTCATGGATGCAGCTCAACAGGTTCCTGCTGCAGGTGACAGGCGAAGCAAAATACAGCGAAGAGATCGAGCGGTCAGCCTACAATGCCCTGTTGGGAGCCCAGCTCCCGGACGGACAGCTCTGGACCTATCATTCTTTTACCAACGGACGAAAACATCCGGCCAATTTCAACGACTGCTGTCCATCCAGCGGCGCAATGGCGCTGGAAGAGCTGTCGGAAGTAGCATACACACGCCGCGGCGACGGCATCGCCTGCAACCTGTACGGCGAAAGCGAGGCGAATATCATACTAAAAACCGCAAACAACGTGCACCTCACACAACACACAGCCTACCCGTTCGAAGGGACGATCAGGTTGACAGTGACACCCGCAAAAACAGCACAATTCCCCATTTCCCTCCGTATACCGGCCTGGGCAGCCTCGCCCCGGATAACAGTAAACGGGAAAACCGTGGATACCTCCGGACTGCACACCGGAACATATTATACGCTGACACGCGACTGGAAGAAAGGAGATGTGGTGGAGATAACATTCCCGATGCCCCTGCGTATCGAACAGCACGCCGAGACAGCCATCATGCCCCAGGGCAGGGACGATCTCTACAGGGTCAACTGGTTCGCCTTTGCCCGTGGCCCGCTGGTATACGCAAGCGACGGACTCATCGACGGCAAAGACCGCGAAATAAATTTCAAGCTGAACGCGGATAACATCACGCAATACATAAAACCCCAGTCCACCTCCGGTAACAACAAAGCCACGTCATACCTGTTCTCACCCCCGGGTGGGAAAACCATAACACTTCGCCCTTTCTATGAAGCTGGCGGACGGACAGCAGGCACCTGGCGCTTGACATGGATGCAATATGCGATCGACTAACCCATCAATAATATGACGAGATCAAATAACAGATGGTACTTGCAAACGTTGCTGGCCTGTCTCTTCCTTACAGGAAATGCAACCGCACAAAAAAAACCACAACGGCCCCCGAATATCATTTTCATATTGGCTGACGACCAGGGATATGGAGACCTCGGCGCCTTCTTCCAGCATTCACGGGCACGGCTAAATGACAGGTCGAAACCTTTCGAGCTTTCACCCCACACCGACAGGATTGCGGCGGAGGGAACAATGTTGACGCAATACTATGTCGCGGCGCCCATCTGCGCGCCTTCACGGGCTTCCCTGATGCTGGGCGTAAGCCAGGGACACGCCAACGTCCGGGACAACGAATTCGACAAAGCGCTGGACGATAATTACACGATGCCGGGTACCTTGCGCAAACTGGGATACAGCACCGCCATCATCGGCAAATGGGGACTGGAAGGCAACGACAAATACGATCTCAACGGGTACCAGTGGCCTGCCCGCCCGCTGCGACGGGGATTCGACTATTATCTTGGGTACATGCGCCACGCCGATGGACATGAGCATTATCCAAAAGAAGCTATCTACCGGAAATACTGGGCAGAGAATGGTAAGGCCGTGTGGCAGAACGATAAGAATATCACCCCGGCGCTGGATAAATGCTATACAGCCGATCTGTGGACGGCAGCCGCAAAAAAATATATCACCGATCATACAAAGGGTAAAGAAAAAGGCAAACCTTTCTTTCTATACCTGGCCTATGAAACACCGCATGCGGTACAGGAGCTGCCGACACAGGCTTATCCAAAAGGCGGCGGACTCCATGGCGGGATGCAATGGCTGGGAACACCCGGTCACATGATCAGCACCGCCTCAGGTACACCGGACTCCTACATATACCCGGAATACGCCCATGCGACATACGATGCCGACAATAACCCCGCCACACCCGAAGTGCCATGGCCGGAGACTTTTAAACGCTATGCGTCTGCCAATCGGCGCATCGACGATGCCGTGGGAGATGTCCTTCAGCTCCTGAAAGATCTGAAGATCGACTCCAATACCATCGTGGTGTATACGTCCGATAACGGACCGTCAAACGAATCCTATTTGCCCGAAGACAGGTTCGCGCCAAACAAACCCACCTTCTTCTCAAGCTTTGGCCCCTTCGACGGACTGAAGGCAGACACCTGGGAAGGCGGCGTACGGTTGCCGGCCATCGTGCGCTGGCCGGGACATGTCGCGGCAAACAAAGTGCTGACGACACCCGCGATCGCCTACGACTGGGCGCCCACCTTCATCGGCCTCAGCGGAAAACCCGCACCCGAAAGAATGGACGGCGTATCCCTGCTGCCCGCCCTTACAGGCAAAGGTATCCAGCAGAAGCCGACGATCTACATAGAATACAAGGGAGAAGGTAAGACCCCCAACTATTCAGCGTTCTCGGCAAACCACCGGGGCCGGGTGCGCAACCAGACACAGCTCCTGCGACTGGACGACTACGTGGGAGTTCGTTACGATATCAAGTCCGCAAACGACGATTTCGAGATCTACGACGTGATAAACGATCCCGCGGAACGGCATGACCTGGGAAAAGAAGATAGCATGAGGACAATGCAGACACAGCTGAAAGAACGGGTGCTGCAGCTGCACCATACAGGCGAAGGCTCCCCCCGCCCCTACGACAACGAACCCATACCGCCGTCAAATACCACG